>JBBSVF010000277.1:0-4511 GCA_038233745.1 Gemmatimonadales bacterium | reverse complement strand
GGTGAGAGGATCAGCTTGACCAGCTCTGCCGTGTTCTGCGCGGCGAGCCGCGCCGCCGCTTGCTCCAGCAGGGGACGCAGCTTGGGGTTCTGGAGCTTGCCGAGCCACTCGAGGACGGTACCAAGCGCGGTGGACCGCAACTGCTCGAACAACTCCAGCACCTCGGCCGACGACGGCAACTCGGCCGCTTCGTCCAGCGACTGCAGCAGTTGCGAAAGCGACTGCGGTGCACTGAGGCGTGAAGGGAGGGCAGCAAGGCGCTCGCGTTGCGGTGCCTCCAGGTCGAGCGCGCGCTGCGACGCCACGAGCGACTCGCGCACAAGGAACGCGACATTGCGAAACTGTCCTGCGGACAGCATGTGCAGCACCAGATTCTCCAGCATGTCCGCCACTTCGTCGCGGATGCCGAACTCGGTCTGCTGCTCGAAGATGTCCAGCAGCATCGCGATGACATTCTGGCGCAAGTCGCCGTCGTACTCACGCTGGACCTCCTGCTGGAGGTATTCGATTTCCTTCTCGTCAAGAAAGTACAACGTCCCGTCGAAGTCGGACATGCTCACGACGCCGGCACGGGAGGTTTGCAACTCCTCCTCCTCGGCGACCGCGGCTTGCGTATCGACGTGCGATTCTGCGATCGCCTCCCCGCCATCGGCCAGGGGCGCCGAGGGCTCGGCCGTGAGATCCACGTAGCGATAGCGGAGGAAGACGAAATCGCCCTCCCAGAGCATCGTCAACAAATCGTCTTCGTCCGGTGATGCCTTTCGCACGCGTTGCATGATGCCGAGCAGCTTGTCCAGCTCCTCCGTATCGAACCCGCGCAGCATGCGCACCTCGCGCACGCCGTCCTTGTAGAAGAGCCAGGGAAGACTGTCGCCACCGCGCGTACTCTCCTCGAGCACCGGCTCCTCGTCCCAGATCACCTCGCTCTCCGTGAATGAGAGCACCAGCTCATCGGCGTGCTCCCAGATCGGACGGAACCCCGCGTGCAGCGCGTCGTGGGCAGCCTTGTACACCGGATTGTTCGGCATGTAGAGCTGGTGCGCACGCGCCGCCTTCTGGAACAGGCGCATGAGCTCCTCGACCCGTTCGCGCTCGAGCAGCGAGGGGTCGCGCCGGTCGTTCGATGTCGTGAGCGTGGCGGGGGGGGTTGTCACGCCCCCAAGATACCCATTTCCATCACCTGCGCCACATCCTTGTCACCGCGGCCGCTCACGCAGATCAGGATGCAGTCGCTGGCGTTCCACCGATTGCGCTCCCGTGTGACCCAGCTCACCGCGTGCGCCGTCTCCAGCGCGGGGATGATGCCCTCCAGGCGGCTCAGGGTGAGGAAGCCGTCCAGCGCTTCGTCGTCGCCCACCGACACATACGTCGCGCGGCCCGAATCCTTCAGCCAGGAGTGCTCTGGACCCACGCCAGGATAATCGAGACCCGCCGAGATCGAATGCGCAGGGTGCACCTGACCCGCGGCGTCCTGCAGCAGGTAGCTCAATGCGCCGTGGAGCACGCCAGGCGTGCCCTTGCTGAGCGACGCACTGTGCCGCTCTGTCTCCACGCCTTCTCCGGCGGCTTCAACCCCCACCAGCTCGACGTCCGCATCAGGTACGAAGGCGTGAAACACGCCCATCGCGTTGGAGCCGCCGCCCACGCAGGCCACCACGCTTCGCGGCAGGGCGCCGGTGCGCTCGAGCACCTGCGCCCGCGCCTCCACTCCGATGATGGCCTGCAGGTCACGCACCATCCGTGGATAGGGGGCAGGACCTACGACGGAGCCGATGATGTAATGCGTGTCGCCCACTGTGGCGACCCAGTCGCGGATGGCCTCGTTCGTGGCATCCTTGAGCGTGCGCGTTCCACTCGTGACGGGCACCACGGTGGCGCCCATCAGCCGCATCCGGAACACATTCAGCGACTGACGACGCATGTCCTCTTCGCCCATGTACACCACGCACTCCAGCCCGAAGCGCGCACACACAGTCGCTGTGGCCACACCATGCTGCCCTGCTCCGGTCTCGGCAATGATGCGGCGCTTGCCCATGCGCCGCGCCAGGAGCACCTGCCCCACCGTGTTGTTGATCTTGTGGGCCCCCGTGTGATTGAGATCCTCACGCTTCAGCAGGACGCGCGCGCCCACGAGCGCTGAAAGGCGCGGCGCTTCACTCAGCGGTGAAGGGCGTCCCACGTACGTGGACAACATCTCGGACAGATCGGCCCGATAGCTCGCGTCGTCCTGGGCCAGCGCCCATGCCGCCTCAAGCTCATCGAGCGCGGGAATGAGTGTCTCGGGGACGTAGCGCCCGCCAAACTTCCCGAAGCGATCGTTCCGAGTTGCGGAATCCGTCATGTCAGATCTCCATTCTGCCGTGCCGCGGCGAGGAACGCGCGCAGCTTGTCGTGATCCTTGATGCCGGGAGCCGACTCCACACCCGACGACACATCGACGATCGCCGGGCACACATAGTCGATGGCTTCGTCCACGTTTTCGGGCGTGAGGCCCCCCGCGAGAACGATGCGCCCCTCGTGCTCCATCGAATCCAGATGCTCGCCGAGCGCCAGCCAGGGGAGCGTCGTTCCGGTGCCACCGAGTGCACCGGGAACCAGCGCGTCCACCACGAGGGCATCGGCCGCGATCGAGAGCCGCTCCGCGTCTGCATCCAGCACACCGGTGGCGGTGCGGCAGACGGCCCAGACCTCCAGCCCCGTGGCAGCGCGCACAGCCTCGACACGCTCTACATCACTCGCCCCGTGCAACTGCACCATCCGAATCCCGGATTCCTGCGCGATCCGTGCGATCTCGTCGACTGACTGATTCGCAAAGACGCCCACCGCCGGCACGACACGCCCGTCGAGCACCACCCGTGCCTGCGCGGGTGTGAGATTGCGCGGCCCGCCGGCGAAGATCACGCCAAGGAAGTCAGCTCCTGCCGCCTCTGCCGCAGCGGCATCGATCGCGCGCGTGAGCCCGCAGATCTTGCACTCAGCCACGGGGCACCCGGACAACTGCGGCCAGCGCCCGCGCGCTCGACACGACGTCCTGCGCCGCCGACAGGATCGAGCCCACCAGCACGGCGTCTGCCCCGGCGCGCGCGTACCGCTGCACATCGGCCACGCCGGTGATTCCACTCTCCGCCACCGCAACACAGCTCGCGGGCACCAGCGGAACGAGCGCCTCGGCCACCGCCGGATCGATCATGAGCGTTTCCAGGTTCCGATTGTTCACGCCGATGATCGAGGCTCCGCATGCGAGGGCACAGTCCAGGTCCGCGCGCGCGCGCACTTCCACGAGCAGGTCCAGCCCGATCGCGGCGCCATCCGCAATCAGTGATCGCAGAAGCTCCGGACGCAGCGCACGCACGATGAGCAGTGCGGCCGCAGCGCCGGCCACCCGCGCCTCCAGCAGTTGCACCCGGTCCACGACGAAATCCTTGCGGACCACCGGCACCGAAACGGCAGCGCCCACGTCCGCGAGATCCGTGAGCGATCCGCCGAACCGATCCGGTTCCGTGAGCACACTCACGGCCGCGGCGCCAGCCAGCTCGTACGCGATCGCCTGCGCGGCGGCATCGAGCGCAGGCGCGATGTCGCCTTTTGAGGGCGAGCGACGCTTGACTTCGGCGATCAATGAGACGCACGGGCCGGCGAGCGCTCGGGAGAGTGATACGGCAGGCGGCATCCGCTCGACCGTGCGCTCGAGCGCGGCGACGCTGTCCCGGGCGCCGTGCGCGCGCGCCAGCGACGCGGCGGTGAGTTCGCCGAGTGTGCCCTCCGGAGCCCGCCATTGAATGGATGCTTGCACTTCGGGGCTTCTTCGGATAAGCTGTTCGGGGATTGTTCGGTCAGCGCTGCGACGACCGGGTCTCCGGCCTCTCCGCCCTCACGCTCAGGATAGCCATGCCGCTCACGAAGCGTCAACGCGAAATCTTAACCTATCTCACGCACTATTCGGAACAGAAAGGCTACGCGCCAAGTTTCGAGGAAATTGCCGAGCAGTTCAGCTACAGCTCGCTGGCCACGGTGCACGAACACCTGAGCAATCTCGAGCGAAAGGGGATGATCAAGCGCTCGTACAACGAGAGCCGGGCCATCGAGATCCTGCCCAGCGATGTCTTTCCGCGTGCGGTGGAGCTGCCCCTGCTGGGCGCCGTCGCGGCGGGTGTGCCCATCGAGGCCGTCACGCATCAGGAGACCATCGCGGTGCCCGAGGATTTCGTTCAGCGGGGCGGCAACCACTACGTCTTGCGCGTGCGCGGAAACTCGATGATCGAGGAGCAGATCCGCGACGGCGATTTCGTTGTCGTGAACGAGCGGCAGCGGGCAGACAACGGCGAGATGGTGATCGCGATGCTGCACGGCGATTCCGCGACCGTGAAGAAGTTCTATCGCGAGAAGGATGGCCGCATTCGTCTGCAGCCGGCCAACGAGACGATGCCACCGATGTACGTGCACGAGAACGACATCAGCATCCAGGGGATCGTCGTGGGAGTGATGCGGCGTTACTGAGTGGGTGCGGACGC
>JBBSVF010000276.1:0-4513 GCA_038233745.1 Gemmatimonadales bacterium | reverse complement strand
CGGGCAGCCAGGCCGCACCCAGAAAGTGGACTACGAGCTTTGCACGAGACATCTCGCGCACCGCCGCCGGAATCCACACATCCACCGGCTTGCCACCGGGCCCCGCAACCTGCACGCGCGTACCGCCGAGCGCTCGCGCCGTGAGGCGCTCATGCGCCCGGGTGTGCTCCGCCATCGGTGAGGGATTCTGCGCGGCGAGCGAGGGCGCCGCCGATCCGCGCACATCCGGCTTGGGGGACGACACAGTCGTGCACCCCGAGACCGCCAACGCGCCAGCGAGCAGGAGATACGCCATGACACTCCCCACCCTCGCCGCACATCGCCCACATGCCATCATGGCTGCAACACTGCCTCGGGCGCCACGATGCGATTGCGTCCGGTGCTTTTTGCGACGTACAGGCGCGCATCCGCCGCCGCGAACATCGCGTCCCAGTCAGCGCCATCCTCCGGGTACATCGCGATCCCACCGCTCACGCGGATCTCGAGCTGTACGGAGTCCTTCACGAACGGCGCCGCTTCGATCGCATGGCGGAAACGCTCCGCGGCGATAATCGCTCCCGCGAGTTGCTCTTCGGTAAGCAGCACCGCGAACTCCTCTCCGCCAAATCTTCCCACAGCGTCGACATCACGAACCGTGGACGACAGCACCGCTCCGAGGTGACGCAATACGGCGTCGCCCGTTGGATGCCCATACCCGTCGTTGATGGCCTTGAAGCTGTCGACATCGAGCAGCAGCAGCGCAAACGACCGACGATGTCGCATCGAGCGCCGAAGCTCGCGATCGAATCGCTCCATCGTGATGCGGCGATTCGGCAGATTCGTGAGCGGATCCACCTCGGCCAGCTTGCGAAGTGCTGCCTCCCCCAGCCCCACCTCCATCCAGAGCAGACCGAAGGTGGCCGCGACGGCACCGGCCATCTCGCCGATCATCAGCCACGACACGATGCGCGCAGGCACTCGCGTGACGGATGTCGTGCCCACCACGCTCCAGATCGTGATCGCACGACCCAGCCAGAGCAGGAGCCCGAACAGGAGCACGCCAGCCACGAATCGCGCTGGCCGCCGCACATCCACGGGACCGCGCCGCAACAGGGCGTGAGCTCCCATTGCGAACAGCACCACGGCGATAGGCGTGGAGGCCGTGGAATCCAGTGCAACGAGAAAGTGCGGTCCAAGATGATTGACGATGATCACCGCGATGGTCAGTAGCGATCCCGCGGCCAGCCAGCGACGGTTCACCCGCATCGTGGTGTACGACGTGAACGCCAGGAAGGCGAACACCGGCGCGAGAGAGATGATGGAGTTCACCACCATGCGGCGCGGGTGGTACGGCAGCCCCATCACCCCCGCCATCACCGCCGCGGAATACAGGAGCAACGAGAAGCCCCACAGCCGCACCCCGCGCGGATCCTCGCGCCCGTGCACCACGGCGAGGCAGAGCCCACCGAGCAGCGAGTAGAGGACCAGGAGTGCCAGGTAGAACGGATCGATCTGGGTCATACGTCGCGAGTCGCGCTCGTCGATGCCGTCGATCGCAGGGGCGCCGCGAAGTCCCGGTCTTGACCCAAAGGTTTTCTGAGAATGAGAGTTCTCTCATGATCGGAACGATGGCACCGGCAGGACGCGGCGTCGAGCCTGCGTCGTGACGCACGATGGAGAATGCGAGACGCCCAGCCGCATGTTGCGGCGGGGCGTCCACCTTGCGTTTGCGTGGCGCCGGAGGGTCAGCTCGAGGCGATGATGTAGCCGGAGCCGAGCGGTTCCGGAGCGGCAGTCACCACCGTGGCTGCCGTCAGGTGCTGTGGATCAGTAGCCACTGATCTCCTCCCCGCCGTCGCGCTCTGCCACCACATAGCCGCTGAAGTGCTTGATGCGGCGGAACACCTCGTTGTCGCGGCGGCTGAAACGCGTCGTGAGTGAGGCATCGGAGCCCGCTTCGTCCTTGCACTTCTCGGGCGCTTCACTTGCGCAGTACAGGATGTTGAAGTTCGAGGCATCCGCCGAGCTGGCGTGCGGCGCGTACATGAACAGTTCCACAGCGCGATCCGGATTGAAGCGCATGGCGGGTTCGAAGTCGATCCGGGGAAAGCCTGCTGTCCCCGTCACGGTCGCCGTGATTGTCACCGGCAGCGTTTCGAGCGAGCATGGCTTGTCCCACGAGCCGGGACCATAGCCGCTCTTTGCGTCGCAGATGGAGCCGGCGGGCAAGGTGAGCATCTCCAGCCCCATGTCCAGTGAGTTGTCCTGGCCGGGCTTGATGGTGAAGACGAAGGTCTGCACCTCTCCCGAGTCCAGGCCGCCGTTCTTGATGTCCTTCTTCGAGAAGTGCTTGTCGATGCCCTTGCTGAAAGCTGCGTCGGCGGGAGCGAGGCCGGTGGGGCTGAGGTCCGCCGTACAGGCGCTGAGAAGCAGCGCTCCAGCGACACTCAGCAGGCGAAGGGGTCCGATCGAGCGAGCCATCATCGGCAGGCGCATGGTGAACTTCCGGCGAACGGGTGAAACGGTCAGGATCGAGCGAGTTGCGATGCCCACCGCAAGGCAACTCGCCGGCCATGTCTGGCACGAGTCAGTCTGACCTATCCGAGAGCGCCACCCGGGATCACAACGGTTGCGCGACGACCTTCTGACCGGCGATCGCTTGAGTCCGGTCAGCGAGTCCCATCACACAATTCTCAGATTGCCGCACTTCATTGCAATCTGCGGCAGTCTACGACGTGAGCTACGGTGCGGTGGTAACAGCTGGATGCGGGACCCGCTCCGTCATGTTCGCCAGCTCCCACGCGGTTACCGCGAGTGCCGCGGCGCTCTGCGTGAGGTCGGCAGGTCGCACGCGGTCAAAGGTGTCGAACTGACTGTGATGCGTAGTGGTGAAATAGTCCACCACCTCCTGGACCGCAAAGAACCCGGGCACGCCGGCCTCCACAAACGACCAGTGATCGGAGTCGGTGCCGCGTTCCAGCGGCAGCTCCCACACCCCGAGTTCGTTCAGCGGCGCAATCGCCCGGGCCATGAGGGGGCGAGCCGCCTCCACCCCCTGCATGGCGAATCCGCGAGTGCGTCCGGTGCCGAGGTCGTTCACGAGCACTGCCTGGATGGCGTCGAGCTCGGAACGATGGGCCTGCACGTACGCCTTTGAACCCCAGTGCCCCTGCTCCTCACCGGAAAACAGCACCACCCGGATCGTCCGGCGTGGAACCATGCCAGTGGCCTTGATGGCGCGCAGCGCCTCCATGGCGGCCACTACGCCGGTGCCGTTGTCCGTCGCTCCCGTTCCCAGATCCCAGGAGTCCAGATGCGCGCCGATGATGACCACCTCATTGGCCAGGTCAGACCCACGCAGTTCCGCCACGGAGTTGAAGGCCTTCACGGGCGACGCCGAGCGCTGGCCCTCCAGGTCGATCTCCATTGCCACTCGCTCGCCGCGGATCGCAGCGCGGCTGATCATCCCGAAATCCTTGTCGGCCATGAAGGCAAAGGGGATCTGCGGCGCGTATGGCCCCAGTCGCCACACGGGTCCGCCGGTCGTCGTGAGACCTTCGGGCTTTCCCGCCGGCGCGATGAAGGCGAGCGCCCCCTCCTCACGCATCGCCGTTGCCAGCCGTAGCCGCAAGGCACGATACGCAGCCGTGTCCGCCACGGTCTCTGGAGCGGGGATCTTTCCCGCGATCACGATACGTCCCCGAAAGTGCCCGATCAGTGCCTCCAGCTCCGCCGGTGTCTGGCCAGCAAGACGCAGCACGTCTCCCCGCACCGGTCCCGGAGTCGACGGGCCCCACGCCAGGCCCGCCAGCGAGAGCGAGGCGCCATTCTGCGTAAGCAGGCGCGCCGACGTGGCACCGCGGGCCCACGAGGGTCCGAAGTCGTAGCTCTCCCGATGCACATTGCTGAACCCGCGAGCCGTCATCGTGCTCTCGGCCCACGCATGCGCACGCACCAACGCGTCGGAGCCGGTGAGCCGTGGTCCGATGTTGTCGGTGAGCCGCTCGAGATCGGCAAGCGCCTGCTGGTGCGTCGTCACTTCATCAATGATGCGCGCCGAAGTCGTACCGGCGGCGGGTGCCATGGGCATCGCGCCCGGCCGAGTGGGCTTTGGAGTCTGCGAGAGCAGCGCGGGCGACGCGATCGTGGCACCGAGCACGAGCACGGTGGCAAAGCGGATGAGTGATGACATCGGGGGGAAGATGAGAGACGCTGCGCTCGGGTGTCGCGGCGGGTGCTGCTGTGGATGCTGCTGTGAATGCTGCTGTGGATGCTGCTGTGGATGGTGACCCTACGGACGAGACAACCAGTCGGTGTCAGCGCTGCCTGACGATGCACCCGGCATTCTGCGAGGTATGGCACCTCATTCATCCACACGGTTGCCAAAGTGCGGGACCGCTATTAATTCAACCATATGGTTGAACATACTCCCTCCCGACTCGACCTCATCTTTCGCGCGCTCAGCGACGAAACGCGCCGGGCCATGATCGCACGTCTCTCCCGCGGAGCGCAGACGGTGAGCGAGCTTGCGGCT
>JBBSVF010000275.1:0-4515 GCA_038233745.1 Gemmatimonadales bacterium | reverse complement strand
CCTCCTCGAGCACCTGCGCGCGAGACGGAATGCCGTGAACGATCTCGTTGTTGATCGAGGTACAAAGCGTCCCGGGAAACCCGTACAGCCCCTTGAACGCCGGCGTCGCCCCCTCGTGCGAGCGGATGAACTCCTCAGCCAGCATGTCCAGCGCCAGCGTGGAGACACCCGCGCGCACTTCGTTGCGCAGCATGGTCTTGGTGGCGGCGAGGATCTTTCCCCCCTCCGCCATGAACTCGATCTCGCGAGCACTCTTGAGCTGGATCACGCGTCCGGACTTTCGCGGTTAACTGGCCAGCGCACCGAGCGCGCGGGCCGTGACGTCCTGCACCGGACCGACGGCGTCGATCTCGGCCACCCGCGTGCCCTGGTCACGATACCAGGCGAGCACCGGGGCTGTCTGACGCTCGTACACCGCCAGGCGATTTCGGATCGCATCGGCCTCGTCGTCCTTGCGGCGCACGACGGTGCCGCCGCACTTGGAACAGGTGGAACCGGGTTCCTTGTCCATGTACGGCGTCTGACACTTGTCGCACACCGTGCGGCCCGCCAGGCGACGCACGATCTCGTCGTCGTCGATGTTGAAGCACAACACGGCGTCCACCTGACGGCCGAGCTCCGCACAGACCTCGGCGAGCCCTTCCGCCTGCGGAACCGTGCGGATCACACCATCGAGCAGCACACCGCCGGCGTGCTGCTCCTCGGCAAGCGCCTGCTTGATGATGCCAAGAATGACCGAATCCGGAACCAGGTCACCCCGGTCCATGTAGGCCTTGGCCTCGAGACCGAGGGAGGTGCCGCTGCGAATCGCGGCCCGGAGGGAATCACCGGTGGCGAGGGTCGGAACGCCAAGCGCCGCTGCGAGCAGCGGCGCTTGCGTCCCCTTTCCGGCACCTGGCTTTCCGAAGAGAACGATGATCATCGGAGGTGGAAAGGGTGGAGAGAACGAGCTAGAAGCCTCCCGGAGCCGCCTGTCGGCCGCGGAGCTTGAGACGCCCCTTCTTCATGAATCCATCGTACTTGCGAAGCAGAAGATGCTGCTGCACCTGCGCCAGCGTGTCCAATGCGACACCCACCACGATCAGCAGCGACGTGCCACCGAGGGCGAAGGGCGCATTCACCGCACGCGAGATGATGATCGGCAGGATCGCGATCAAGGTGAGGAAGATGGCGCCTGGCAGCGTGATCCGCGAGACCACGGTATCGATGTACTCGGCCGTCTTTGCCCCCGGCTTGACCCCGGGAATGAAGCCGCCCTGCTTCTTCAGGTTCTCCGCCAGATCGATCGGATTGAAGATGATCGAGGTATAGAAGTACGTGAAGAACAGGATGAGCACCGACAGCACCACCAGATACAACGTGGAACCCGGCGAAAACATCTCGGCCATGCGCTGCGCCGTTGCGCTGTGACTGAACTGGGCAATGGCGCCCGGCACCACGATGATCGACTGCGCAAACACGATCGGCATCACGCCGGCCGTGTTGATGCGGAGTGGAATGAAGCTTCGTGACGCCTCTCGCATGCGGCCCCGCGCCATGGTGCGCTGGGGGATCTGGATGAGGATGCGCCGCGCCGCCATCGTGATGTAGACGATGGCCGCCACCACCGCGATCATGAGGACAATCAGCACGATCACGGTGAAGATGCCGATCGCGCCGGTGTTCACGAACCCGATGGTCGTGCCGATGCCCGGCCAGATCCGCTCGACGATCGAGAAGAAGATGAGGAGCGAGGCGCCGTTGCCGAGGCCGCGTTCCGTGATCTGCTCACCGAGCCACATCACGAACAGCGCGCCGGTGGTGAGGAAGAACGCCATCTGCAGCCGGAACCCGAACCCCGGCGTGGCGATGGCGCCCTGCAGTGATTCGGTGAAGAGCGCGAAGCCCCACGCCTGCACCGCTGCCAGGAACACGGTGGCGTATCGCGTCCACTGATTGATCTTCTTCCGGCCTTCCTCGTCCTTCTGCATCTTCTCGACTTGCGGCACAACCGCGCCGGCAATCTGCACGAAGATTGAAGCCGAGATGTACGGCATGATCCCGAGCGCGAACACCGTCGCGCGCGAGAGCTGGCCGCCCGTGAAGAGATCGTACAGCCCGAGCAGTCCACCGCCGTTCGACTTGGACTGGTTGAGGAAGAAGTCGCGCAGCGCCGCTACGTCCACGCCCGGTGCCGTGATGTGGGCACCGATGCGGTAGACGAGCAGACAGAAGAGCGTGAACAGGATCTTGTCTTTCAGCTCGGGCGTCTTGAAGATGCTCGAGACCGCCGCGGTCGCGTTGTTCTGGGCCATCTGCGTCAACTCCTGGGGATGATGTCGGCCTTACGCTTCGACCGAGCCACCGGCGGCGACGATCTTCTCGCGGGCGCCAGCGCTGACCTTGAGGCCACGCACTGTTACCGCCGAGGCGAGCTCGCCATTGGCCAGCACCTTCACCGGGCCCTTGCGCTTCACCACGCCTGAAGCGCGCAGCGCCTCCTCCGTCACCTCACCGCCGATCGCCGCAATCTGCTCCAGCGTGACGACGTTCGCCTCCACGCGGAATGGATTGGTGAATCCGCGCTTCGGCAGACGACGCGTGAGCGGCATCTGACCGCCTTCGAACTGCGGCTTGCCGCCACCCGGGCCATGATGTCCCGAACGGGCCTTGGCTCCCTTGTGGCCCTTGCCGGACGTCTTGCCGGTACCAGAACCCGGGCCGCGGCCCAGCCGCTTCCGGTCGCGCGTGCTGCCGGGCGCCGGTGCGAGGTTGTGCAGGCCGATCTTCTCTGTCGCCACTGTCCTACTCCTCCACAGGGACCACCTCGATGAGGTGGCGCACATGCTTGAGTTGTCCACGGAGGGCGGGGGAATCCTGCTTGATCACCTCGTCCTGGTGGTGCTTCAACCCGATCGCCTTGAGCGTCAGGTTCATCTTTGCACAGTGTCCGATGCCGCTACGCACCTGACGAACCAGCACCTTGCCGGTCGTCAGCTCGTTCTTCGGCGTCGTCTTCGGACCGCGAGTGCGGTGCCATACGAACGTGCGTGCCATCAGACAACCTCCTTCGACTTGGCGCGCGACCGGTAGCCCAGCTTGCTCGGGTCCACACCGCGCTCACGCGCGATCTGCTCAACCGTCGTCAGTTGCGCCAGTCCGTCCATCGCCGCGCGCACCATGTTATGCGGGTTCGTGGAACCGAGGCTCTTCGTGAGAATGTCGCTGATGCCCACGCACTCCATCACCGCGCGGACGGCACCGCCGGCGATCACACCGGCTCCCGGCGCGGCAGGCTTCATCCACACCTTGCCCGCGCCATGCTGGCCCGTGACTTCATGCGGAATCGTCGCGCCCGTGAGGGGCACCGAGACCAGCGCGCGACGGGCGCCCTCGACAGCCTTGCGGACCGCCTCGGACACTTCGTTCGCCTTGCCGGTCGCGAAGCCCACCTTCCCCTGCCCGTCGCCAACCGCGACGAGCGCGTTGAAGCTGAACCGGCGTCCACCCTTCACGACCTTGGCCACGCGGTTGATCGCAACGACGTTCTCGATGAGATCGCTGCCCTCGCGCTCCCCGCCACGTCCGTCGCCGCCGCGGCCGCGGTTGTCACCGCCGCCTCGGCCACCACGATCGCCGCCAGGTCCACCGCCCGGGCCGCCACGACCAGGCGGTCCGCCCGGGCCTCCGCGGCCACGCCCTGCGCCACCACCCGGTCCGCCACGTCCACGGCCTGCGCCACCGCCCGGGCCGCCACGGCCGCGGCCTGCGCCGCCCCCGAAGCCACCGCTGCGTGCACTGCCACCACCCTGACCGCCCGAAGGCGCTCCCGAATTCGAATTCGATTCCATGTTAGAACTCCAGCCCGGCGTCGCGGGCCCCGTCGGCCACCGCCTTCACGCGGCCGTGATACTGATATCCACCGCGGTCGAACACGACCTTGGAGATCCCCTTGTCCTTGGCGATCGCGGCGATCTGCTTGCCGACTTCCAGCGACTTCTCCGACTTCTTCCCCTCGACACCCACCTTCGCGGACGTGACCGTCGCGATGGTACGCGCCAGATCGTCGTCCACCAGCTGGGCGGTGATGTGCTTCAGCGAACGAAACACCACCAGACGCGGGCGATCCGCCGTGCCCTGCACTCCCTTGCGGACGCGCAGATGACGACGCACGCGCTTCTCGGCGCGATTCTTCGGAATTCCGTAACGACTCATGACTACTTGCCCCCCGCCTTGCCGGCCTTGCGGCGAACCTGCTCGCCCTGGTACTTCACGCCCTTCCCCTTGTACGGCTCGGGCGGACGCAGGCTGCGGATCTCCGCGGCCACCTGTCCCACCACTTCCTTGTTCGACCCTTCGACGACGATCTGCGTGGGCACCGGAGCGCTCAGCTTGATCCCCTCGGGAGCCTTGTACTCGATCGCGTGCGAAAAGCCCAGGGCGAGCTGCAGTCCGTAGGGACGTACCTCCGCCTTGTAGCCAACGCCCACCAGTTCGAGGTTCCGCGTAAAGCCCTTCGTGACGCCTTCCACCATG
>JBBSVF010000274.1:0-4516 GCA_038233745.1 Gemmatimonadales bacterium | reverse complement strand
CTTCTGTTCTACGCTTTTAGAAATAACAATTCAGTAGCAGTAGCAGAGGATGTTGATGTGTCGACAACGTGTTGCAAGTGCTGGACTGCTATGACGTTGGATAGGAATCCATCATGTATATCTGCTGTGGAGTATCAGGAAATTCCACATGTTTCCTCGCTTCGGAAGATGAATCGCACCCTGTCTGGGGAAATGTACGGTAGTCCGAGACGAATAGTGTTGAAAAACGCGCTGCTTTCAACCCTTTTGCTGCTCCAGCGCTGCTCGCAGTCTTCCGATTCGTTGGGCAAGGGACGGATCCTCGCGGATCATGCTGCTGGCACGCTCGAGGCTGTGGATGACCGTCGAATGATCCCGTCCTCCAAAGGCTGCTCCGATCTCCACCAGCTGCATTCCCATCAACTCCCGGAGGAAATGCATGGCAATCTGCCGTGGGACAGTCAACGCCTTCGTTCTTGTCTTCGAGCGCAATCCCTCAGGAGTCACTCCCCATTCCCGTGCCGTTGCTGCCTGGACAAACTCCACCGTGAGGCCTGTTGATGAAGCATGATCCGCATCAGTGAAGCGCAGCTTGTCACGGAGTGCTTCCCGGGCGACGTCCACGGTGATCTCCCGATGTTTCAACGACGCATAGGCGAGGAGCTTGATGATTGATCCTTCCAGTTCCCGCACGCTGGATCGCACATGCTCGGCGATGAATCTGATGACATCGTCGGGGATGGTCATCTCCAGGTGGTCGATCAACGACTTGTTGCGCAGGATGGCAATCCGGTGTTCCAGGTCGGGCAGCTCGATGTCGGCAACCATGCCCCATTGGAAGCGGCTGACGAGTCGGGCTTCCAGTCCGGGAATTTCCGAAGGTGGACGGTCGCTGGTGAGCACGATCTGTCGCCCAGCTTCATAGAGCGCGTTGAACGTATGGAAGAACTCTTCCTGGGTTGCTTCCTTGCCCTTGAGGAACTGCACGTCATCCACCAGTAGCAGGTCGGTTTCACGATACCGCCGCCGGAATTCTGCAGTCGATCGGCTCTGGATGGAGGTGACGAGCTCGTTCGTGAACTGCTCTGTTCCGATGAAGGTGATGCGCGTCTCCGGATGCCGGCTGAGCACCTCATGCGCCACAGCCTGCATGAGATGCGTTTTTCCGAGACCCGTGTCTCCATAGAGGAAGAGCGGATTGTAGACTCTGCCGGGGGCCTGAGCCACTGCGTGGGCGGCAGCCGCGGCGAGCTCATTCGACTTTCCGATCACGAAATGATCGAAGGTGTACCGCTCACTGAGCTGCGTATTGATGCCACCATGACGAGTGGGCCGCGAGTCGGTGGAGGCGCTGGGTGTCGTGGGCGGTGGGGCGACGAACAGGTCCATCTGATTGCGGGTCCGGCGCTCTTCGTTGACACGAAATATGACGGTGAGCGGATGACCAAGAGCGATCGGGGCGAGACTCGAGAGAAGTTCTGCGTGCTTTGACTCGTTCCAGTCTGCGGCAAACTGATCCGGTGACCCCACAATGAGGGTGTCAGCGGTGAGTTCCAGAGGTTCGGTGGCTTCGAGCCATGTTCGAAACGTTTGTTCCGGTAACTCATGGCGCGCGCGGTCAAGCAAGCGTGTCCAGGCTTCGGTCGCCGTCAGCGTCATGTCACTGTGGAGAACTTTCGGGAGGGGCGTGCGAAGGTATTCGCGCCGTGTGGAAAAAGCAAACGTGGCGGGAGGTAGCCTTGCAGACACAACTGCAGGTCCTTCGCCTGCGGCTCAGGACGATCAAGGACAACTGCAGGTCTTTCGCTTGCGGCTCAGGACGACCAGGGGCTGATGGCAATCCCCCTCGCGGCTCGGGGACGACCAGTCATCCTGAGCGTCGCGAAGAATCTGCAGGCTCCGGGGGGGAAGGTAATCGGCATTCTTGAAGGAGCTGTTCTGCTACGGGATCCGGGCGCGGATCCGTTCCACGACGCAGCATGAGATGGCTTGACCTATCTCGCTGTCTTGGATAGCTTTACCAGACTATACCGCAATTGTTCAGACCGTACCTGGAGTAGTCATGGGAAAGCCAACATATCGCCCGCGCAACACGCGCCGGCTCAGGACTCACGGATTTCGTGCGCGCATGGAGACGAAGTGGGGCCGTGCCACACTGGCCCGTCGCCGCAAGAAGGGCCGCAAGCAGCTGACGGTTCGCATCCCGGACAAGTACTCCGGCGCGTAATCTGCGCGCTGTGAGCTTCGGCTTTCCACGCACGAAACGTCTGACGCGTGGAGCCGACATTCAGCGAGTGTCGCGAGAGGGGAAGCGCATTCGGACCACGCATCTCGAGGTCCGGGTGACCGCGTCCCCTCTCGCATTTCATGAAGCAGGGCCTCGCGAGATGCGCCTGGGATTGGTTGTGCCGCGTTTCAAGCATACCGCTGTAGCACGGAATCAACTCAAGCGACGGCTCCGCGAGCTTGGAAGACTCCACCTGCTTCCGCTCATGCTGCCCTGCGATGTGTTGGTCCGTGTGCGGCCGGATGCCTACGATGCTTCGTTCGAGATGCTGCGTGCAGAAGTTCACACCGTGAGCGTTTCTCTCGCAAAGTGGTTCGCATGACATTTCTGTTGATGGCTGTCGTGCGAGCCTATCAAATGACGCTCGGGCACCTGCTTCCACCGTCCTGCCGCTATTTTCCCAGTTGCTCCGCCTATGCCCTGGAAGCGCTCGAGAAGCACGGGGCGCCCCGTGGGAGCTGGCTTGCACTCCGCCGTATCGGGCGGTGCCACCCCTTTCGTCCCGGCGGATACGATCCGGTACCCTGAGCGCCTCGGTCTGTCCGGGGTGACTTCATAGACTATGGAAAAGCGATTCTTCTTCGCGCTGGTACTGACGGCCCTCGTGATCGTGGCCACGCCGCTGCTGTTCCCGGGCGCAACGCAACGGGCTCCCGGTGTGGTTCCAGTCGACTCGAGCAGGACGTCGATCTCCCGACCGGACTCCAGTGTGTCGCGGGCGCAGGTGGACACCCAGGCACGCTCGACAGTTATTAGTAGCAGTGCGCTACCAATTGCCACTGCGGCGGCGATTGCACTCGATACGGCTGTCCTCAGGACCGCGAAATCCACCTACGGCTTCTCGTCGCGCGGCGCCGTTCCGATCTCCGTAGTGCTTGACACGTACCTCTCGCGCCGGCCGACCGAGCGAGGTCGCGGTACGCAACTGGTGCGTCCGCGACTGACACTCGCGAGCTATCGGCTGGTGCTTGGAGCGGATACCCTCTGGCTTGATACGCTGACCTTCCGTGCGACCACGGATTCGGCCGCGCGAAGTGTGTCTTATCAGAGCATGACGGCTGGTCGCAGAATCACCATGCGGTATACCTCGCCGGACGACAGCCTCAATCGCTATCTCTTGCGCGTGAACGCGACAGTGTCGGATGCGCCGGCCGGAAGTGCGATGCTCATCGCCCTGCCCACCACGATTCGCAGCAATGAGCCGGACACGCTTGACGACATGAGTCATCTGGCGATCAGCTACCGGCCAGCGCGTGGCGACGTCACGAGCATCGGCTATTCAAAGCTGGACTCGGGTGAAGTGCGCGTCGCGGCGGGACCGATTACCTGGGTGGCAACACGTAACCGATATTTCCTGGTGGCATTTCGCGAAACAGGCACGCCTTTCTCGGCCGTCCGTCTTGAGGGCGCACCGAGGATCGGCAAGGTTGCGGCATCGGCACATGGCACGGCACTCCTTCCACTCTCCGCGACAGGTTCGGCCACCTTCGACATCTATGCTGGCCCCCAGGACTTCGAGCGGCTCCAGCGCCTCGGCGGTGATCTGGATCAGGTGAACCCCTATGCGGGGTGGTTGCACGGGGTGGTTCAGCCCTTCACCTCCATGGTGATGAAGGCGCTGCTGTGGATGAAGCGCACCACGCAACTGAACTACGGGTGGGTGCTGGTCCTGTTTGGCGTACTGGTCCGGCTGATCCTCTGGCCCCTGAACCAGGGCGCCATGCGGACAAGCATGCGCATGCAGCGTCTCCAGCCGGAGCTGCAGGCCATCCAGAAGAAGCACGCAAGCGATCCGCAGCAGCAGCAGAAGGCCATCATGAAGGTCTACAAGGACAATGACATGAGTCCGTTCAGTCCGATCATGGGCTGTCTGCCGATGCTGCTCCCGATGCCGATTCTGTTCGCGCTCTATTTCGTGTTCAACAACACGATCGAATTCCGGGGCGTGTCATTTTTCTGGCTACCGGACCTGTCGCTGCGGGACCCGTATTACATCACGCCGCTGCTCATGGGTGTTTCCATGTTCGTGATGTCGTGGATCGGCATGCAGAATGCGCCGCCGAATCCGCAGGCGAAGATGATGATGTACATGATGCCGGTCATGTTCACCGTGCTGTTCCTGAACTTCGCGTCCGGCCTGAACCTCTACTATGCGGTGCAGAACGTTGCCGCGCTCCCCCAGCAGTGGATGCTGGCACGCGAACGCGCCAAGCAGGGGCCTCCGGTGAAGACAGGTCCAGTTCCCACGGG
>JBBSVF010000273.1:0-4549 GCA_038233745.1 Gemmatimonadales bacterium | reverse complement strand
GGACGCGAACGGCCGTGTCACATCAGGGCGCATCCGTCCAATGCTGAGCTGGATCGTCGCGCTGCTCGCTGGCGCTGTGGCGGCGGCGCTGCTCTACGGTCGCTCACCGCGCGCCGCGCACGTGCTGCCAGCGATGCTCCGCTTCGTTGCAGTCGCGACGCTGGTGGCGCTGCTGCTGAACGCGCCATTGCCAGCCGGTGCACCCCGGCCGCCCCTCGTGGCACTCGACGTATCAGCGAGCTGGCTTCGCGCCAGCGATTCGAGCGCCCTGCACGCCGCCCTCGATACGGCGCTTCGACTGGGAGGGCCAGACTATCTGTTCGGAGATACTCTCCGCGCGGGTCGGCGACTTCCCCCCGCGCTGGATGACGCGAGTGCCCTCGCGAGTGTCGGCGATCTCGCTGCCGCCGCGGGGCGCGCGGTGGTCGTGATCACCGATGGGGAGCTGGACGATGGGGCGTCGCTCGGCATACTGCCGTCTGGCTCTCGCGTGGTGCAGTTGGCACGCCGTGAAAGGCCGGACCTCGCCGTTATTGATGTCACGAGTCCCGCCGCCGTAATGGTGAACGATTCCTTCACCGTTCGCGCGACGTTGCGCGCGGGCGCCGCCGGCAGTGGGGCGGGCGTGCTCACAGTGCACATTGGGCCACGCCAGATGCGCACCGCGACGCTCGGGGCGTTGGCGCCATACGGTGAATCCGAAGTGACCTTCACGGCGCATCCCGAGGCGACGGAAGGCCCAACGGTGCTCCGCATCATCGCCACCACCGCGGGCGATGGCGAGCCGCGGAACGACTCTGTCGCCGTCCCTCTGCGCCTGACGCGCGCCCCGGGCGCGGTGCTGGTATCCAGCGCGCCGGACCTGGATGCTCGAACCGCGGTCGCCGCACTGCGCGGCGTGTCCGCTCTGCCCACGCGCGCGTACTTCCGCTTCGGCCCCGGCCGCTGGCGAGCGGAGGGAACGCTTGCGCCGGTGAGCGAATCCGAAGTCGTGCGCGCAGTGCGCGAGGCACCGCTCGCGGTGCTCCACGGCGATACCGCACTCTTTGGATCCCCCCGCAACATCACGACGCACGCGCTGCTCCTGATGCCCGCGGTAAGTACCGAGGGCGACTGGTACACCCTCGCACCGGGTGCATCGCCGCTCGCGGCCTCGCTCGGCGGATTCCCCATCGACAGTCTCCCTCCCATCAGCGTCGCGCCTGCCATGCCCACAGGCGACTGGACGGCGCTCGAAGCGCATGCGGCGGGCGACCCTCGCACCCGCGCGCCAGTGCTCGTGGGCTGGGATGCGCCTCGGCACATCGCGGTGCTCGGTGCCTCGGGGCTGTGGCGCTGGCGTGCGAGAGGCGGCGTGCGTGCAGACGCATACGCTGCGCTGTTCGGCGCCTTGTTCGATTGGCTCGCACGCGTGAGCGGCGACCGGCGAGGCGCCGTGCCGCCGTCCGGCGTCGTCCGCGCCGGCGAACGCATCCGATGGCTGCGTGGCGGCGCAGACTCGGTGGTGACCGTCGGACTTCGGCGTGACGGCGATGCCGTGGAGAGACGACTGATCCTCACCTTCCCGGGGGGTGCCGGCTCGGCCACCTCGCCTCGGCTGCCGCCGGGCATCTATCGCGTGCGGCAGGGCGGTGGGACCTCCATGCTGATCGTGAATGTCTCGCGCGAACTGCTGCCGCGCAGAGCGCCCGCACTCGCTGCACCTGCGGGCGCCGGAGCGATTGTTGTGTCTGGACGCGGTGCACGCGACGCGGGATGGATCTACCTGCTGGTCATCGTGGCGCTGTGCGCCGAGTGGCTTGCGCGACGGCGGTTGGGGCAGCGATGAAATGCCTCCGGTGTGCCCCGCGTGCTGTCTTGCCGAGTGCTTAACTTTGTGACATGAGGATTCTCCGGAAGGAGAGCGACGTCCCCAGACGGTCGCTCTGGCAGAAGATCAAGGATGTCGCGCTCACCGATGTGGGCGTCATCGTGCGTGGCGGCGTGTCGCCGGGTTCGCTGGAGCGGTTGGAAGAACTGCTGCTCGAAGCGGATTTCGGGGTGCCCACCACCATGCGTCTCGTGGAGGAGGTCGAGCGCCGTGCGCAGCGCGGACTCGTGAAGACGCAGGACGATTTTCTCGCGGCGCTGCACTCCGGCGTGGTGGAGGCACTGCGCAGCGGCAATGCCGGCACGACCATGATCATGGCGGCTCAGGGCACCACGGTCGTGCTCGTGGTGGGAGTGAACGGGGCTGGCAAGACCACCTTCATCGGAAAGCTCGCGTCGCGCCTCACCTCGCAGGGGAAGCGCGTCGTCGTCGCCGCCGGTGACACTTTCCGGGCCGGCGCTGTCGATCAGTTGCGCGTGTGGGCCGAGCGCACGGGTGCTGCATTCGTGGGTGCACGGTCAGGTGCCGATCCCGCTGCCGTCGCGTTCGACGCGATCGACTCAGCGGTGGCTCGAGGCGCCGACGTCCTCATCGTGGATACCGCTGGACGGCTGCACACCAGCGAGGGATTGATGACCGAGCTGCAGAAGGTAGCGCGGGTGATTGCGAAGCGACTGCCCGGCGCGCCGCACGAAACGCTGCTTGTGCTGGACGGCACGGTGGGCCAGAACGCGGTGCAGCAGGCCCGCCAGTTTTCCGCCGCGGTGCCGGTGACCGGCCTGGTGGTGACGAAGCTGGATGGCACAGCGCGCGGTGGCGTGGTAGTGGCTGTGCATGAGGCCATCGACGTGCCTGTGAAATTCATTGGGACAGGCGAGTCGGCGGATGACCTGCAGGTCTTCGACGCCGACGACTTCGCCCGCGACCTCCTGGGCGAGGGGTGACGCGCCCGGCGCCGCGTTCAGGGCGGCTGCGGCTGGACACGCCGACGACGTACCTCAAGGGCGTGGGGCCGGTGCGCGCTGAGGCGCTTCGGCGGCTCGGCATCGTGACCGCGGGCGATCTCCTGTATCACGTGCCGCATCGCTACGAGGATGCCAGCACCGTCTCGCCCATCGCCTCGCTGGAAGCGGGCATGCAGGGCACGGTGATCGGGACCGTGATCTCGAAAGGCGTACTGCCCACGCGGAAGGGACTGCGCATCTTCCAGGCGGTGCTCCGCGACGAGAGCGGTATGCTGGAGGTCTCGTGGCCCGGCCAGCCGTTTCTCGATCGTACGGTGCACAAGGGCGATGTGCTCCTCGTCTCCGGCCTCGTGCGCTTCTTTCATGGACGGCAGTTGCAGCCGCGCGAGTTCGTCAATCTCGGCGGCGATGAGGCGGGGTCGGTGCAGGGCCGCGTATTGTCGGTGTATCCGGCCACGGTGGGATTGACGTTCCGCATCATTCGCGGAATCATCGACACGCATCTCGATGACCTGCTCGCGCTCGTGGAGGAATACCTGCCCGCGCCAGTACTCGCGCGCGCTGGTGTGGTGTCCATCACCGACGCCCTTCGCATGGTGCACCGGCCTCACACACTGGCAGAGGCCATGGAGGGCAGGGCACGACTCGCCTTCGAGGAGCTGCTGTTCGTGCAACTGCTGCAGGCACGCGCACGCGACCTCGCGCGACGTCACCGGGAGGGGATAAGCTTCGAGAACCGCCGGCAGCTCACCACCGGGCTCCGCGAGGCGCTGCCCTTTCAGCTCACCGGCGCGCAGGGGCGTGTGCTGCGCGAGATCTTCGCGGACATGTGCAGCCCGCGGCGCATGCAGCGTCTCCTCCAGGGCGACGTCGGCAGCGGGAAGACGGTCGTGGCGCTCTTCGCGGCGCTGCTCGCGCTGGAGAACGGCTACCAGGCCGCGATCATGGCGCCCACCGAGCTGCTGGCCGAACAACATCAGCGGTCCATTGCACGCATGCTGCAGCCACTCGGGATCGAACCCGTGCTGCTCACCGGCTCGCTCTCAACGCGCGAGCGGCGACCGGTGCTGGAGCGGCTCGCCGATCCCGATCCGGTGCTCGCGATCGGCACGCATGCGCTCATCCAGCAGTCCGCGCAGTTCGCGCGGCTGGGGCTTGCCGTGGTCGATGAGCAGCATCGCTTCGGTGTGGAGCAGCGCAAACAGCTCGGCGCCAAGGGCGAGGAGCCCGATGTGCTGTTGATGACGGCCACGCCCATCCCGCGCTCGCTCGCCATGACGCTGTATGGCGATCTGGATCTCTCGGTGCTCGACGAGCGTCCACCGGGCCGGCAGCCCATCACCACCGCGCTGCGGCCCGAGGCAGCGCGATCACGCGTGCTGGAGTTCGTGGCGCGCGAGGTGGCCTCCGGGCGGCAGGCCTACGTCGTCTATCCAATCATCGACGAGTCGGAGAAGTCGGATCTCAGGGCGGCCACCACGATGTACGAGGCGCTCGCCTCGGACGCGTTCGCAGATCTGCGCGTGGCGCTGCTGCACGGGCGGATGAGCGGGGCGGAGAAGGACGACGTGATGCGGCGCTTTCGCGACGGGAGCATCGACGTGCTCGTGGCCACCACCGTGATCGAGGTGGGCATCGATGTGCCGAATGCCACCGTCATGCTCATCGAGCATCCCGAGCGGTTCGGACTCTCGCAGCTTCATCAGCTGCGCGG
>JBBSVF010000272.1:0-4563 GCA_038233745.1 Gemmatimonadales bacterium | reverse complement strand
GCACGTCGCGCGCACGACGCGATGGCGGAGCCCCGCGCCACCGTCTGGTGGATGATTTCGCCGGACGACGGAGCGAGGCTCCCCTTTGCGCACGCCACCGTCGTCCCCGCCGAGCCGGATGGTTCGCTGGCCGCCATCGCGAGCCTCGCTCGCATACTCGCGCACATACAGGCAGAACTGCTGTGCGCCACACGCCCGTCGGAGCGTGCGCTCCTGGACGACGTCGATCCGGCGCCGTGGCGTGGCGTTGGCCCGTTCGGCCAGGGCGGAGCGGGGATGACCGGCGGCGTCCCCTACGGACGCCCCCTCGCCGAACGCGCCCCCGATCGCGACGGGCTGGAGCTGGACCAGTTGCCGATGCGCGTCGGTCCGTTCTTCGCGCCCTTCCCGGCGGGGCTCGTGCTCGACGTCACCCTGCAGGGGGACATCATCCAGGATGTCGTCGTGCCGGGAAACATTTTCATGGCGCGCGGGGGCGGCGGCAATGCGGCGCGCATGACGGAGAATGTGTTCGACGCGGCCCTCAGTGCGCCGGTCCGCATTGCGGACCTCGAACGTGCCCGGGCGCGTCACCATCTTCGTTGGTTCGCGGGAGCATTGCGCGTGCACGGGCTCGATGCACTGGGGCACCGGACTCTCGCCCTGGCCGCATCGCTTGCGCACGATCTGCCGCATGGTGCCGTTGGAGACGTCGGCGCGCTTCGGCGTCTGCTCGAGCGAACTCGCGGGCTCGGCTGGGCGACCGCCGGCGTTGGCGTCATCGAGTTGAACATCGTCGCGGGGCAGGGACTCGGTCCCGTCGCTCGTGCCGCCGGGCTCGCCGAAGACTCGCGGATTGACGACCCAGCGTACGAGAAGCTCGGATTCGCGCCCATCGTGCAGGAGGGTGGTGGTGCCAGTGCCCAGCATGCGGTGAGCGACGCACATGCACGGTGGCGCCAGCGGCTTGGCGAAGCCATGCAGAGCCTCGAGCTTGCCGCGCGAGCCGGTGATCTGCTGACGGGTGGCGAAGGCCGGCCGATCGAGGGTGTGCGCGGTCACTCGACCGGTAACGGCACGCGTTTGTTCCCATCGGCCGTGCTGCTCGATCTCCTGCCGGAGTTGCTTCGCGGTCAGGAGTGGGGCGACGCCGTGACGACGATCGTGAGTCTCGACATCGACGTGCGTGAAGCAGCACTGGCACCCGGTGCGGCACCGCTCGGCCCACCCGTCAAGCCGCCGACGAGCGGCGGCAAGGACGCGATGGCCGGCATGGCCGGCATGTCTGCCGAGGGCGACCACACGCAGGCCGATCACGCGATGGGGGAAATGTGAGTGACCCGGCCGGTGTGCTTCGTTTGCTGTTTCTTGCAGTCGTGGGTGTCGGGGCTGTGTTGATGGGAGGCGTGTACGCGGTCGAGGTGCTCGATCGGCTCGTGGGGCGCGCCGTAGCTCGCATGCCTTTGCGGCTGGCTGAGGCGGCCGCAGCACCTGCGCGCGAGGCGGGATTGTTGCTATTGCAGCGCCGGACGGTGACCGAGCGCCCGGACGCGGCCCTTTGGGCGCTCGCGCCAGCATTGCTCGGAGCGCTCGCGGCGGCCGCACTCGTCGTGATCCCGCTGAGTCCCGCGCTCGCGCTGCCGGACATCGGTTCCGGGATCGTCTACTTCGGCGCGGCGATGGCCATGGTGATGGTCGCCGTGTACGTCCACGGCTGGTCGGCCAACTCGGTGTTCCCGATTATCGGCGCATACCGCTTCATTGCCCAGGCACTCTCGTACGAGATGCCACTCGCGCTGGTGCTCATCGCGGCGGCGTTACCCGCCGAATCCCTGTCCGTGGGTGACATCGTCCGCTCGCAGTCGGGAATCTGGAACGTCGTGCGACAGCCGCTCGGCCTCCCACTGTATCTCATCGCGGGGCTCGGCCTTGCCTTCTGGGGTCCACTCAACTTTCCGGATGCGGCAGATCTCGCAGGGGGTACGCGCGCAGAGCTCTCCGGGGCGGCACTCCTCCTCTGGCACGCGTCACGATCGGCGGTGCTGGTGGCGGTCGCCGCCATGGGCGCGGCGGCGTTCCTCGGTGGCTGGCTGGGGCCGTGGCTCCCCGGCGCCGTGTGGATGACGCTCAAGACCATCGCACTGCTGCTCGTGCTCCTCGCGGCCGGCCACCTTGTTGCCCGCGTGCGGCTCGAGCGGTTCGTGATCGTCGCGTGGACGGTGCTCATCCCACTCGCCCTTGTCGACATCTTCGTCTCGGGACTGCTCGCCCTGCGTGGAGCAGGACGGTGAGCGCGTGCTGAGCGATCTCGTCTTCTGGCTCGCGGGGGCAGTCGCCGTCTTCACCGCCTGGCGTGTGTTCCGTACGGACTCCATGGTGCGCGCAGCGTACTGGCTGATGGCCTCGTTCGTCGCGGTCGGCGTCATCCTCGTCCTGCTTCACGCCGACTTCCTCGGGCTGGTTCTGCTGCTCATGATGGCTGGCGAGATGACCATCATGGCAATCTTCATGGTGATGTTCATGATGAACCCGGCCGGCCTCAACCCGATGATGATGGTGCACCAGCACCGCACGTCGATCGTGGCCGGAGTCGTCGCGTTCCTCGGACTCGCGGCCGTGGGTGTGTTCGCCGTCTTCCCTGTAGCACTCGCGGTCCCGACGCCGGACACGACGGCCCAGCTCGGTCGCGAACTGCTCGGCGATTCGATGCTCGTCTTCGAGACCGCGGGCGTGGCGCTGTTCGCCACGATGATCGGCGCCATCGCCATCGCGAGTGAACGCGGACGGTACGGCACAGCAGACGAGGGCTCGGTGGAGCCGCCGGCCGAGCTTACGAATGGGGGCGCGCCATGACGCTTCCGGGTCTCCTCGTCGTGGCCGCAGCGCTGTTCGGGATCGGTGTCTACGGCGCACTCAGCCAACAATCATTCGTGATGATCATGATGGGGCTCGAGCTCATGCTCAACGCTGCCATCCTCGCCGCGGTCGCGTTCTGGGCGCGCTCGGCGGGTGGCACACCCAAGGGGCAGCTCCTGGCCGTCGTCGTCATGGCAGTGATGGCCGTGGAGGCGGCGGTCGGTTTCGCCCTCGTGACGAACATCTACCGCATTCGGAAGGCGGATATCACCGAGAAGCTCAAGGCGTTGCGCGGATGAGAGTCGCTACGTCCACCGCGGCGGGTGAACGGGCATGACAGTGTGGCTCCTGCCACTGCTGCCGCTCGCCGGCGCGATGCTGGTGCTGGCGCTCGGACACGGGAGGCGTGCCCCGGCTGCGCTGACGATCACTGCGGTGGCGACGCTCCTCGCCACACTGGCCGTCGGAGCATGGGCTGCGGTTCACGGCCCGTCGGCGGTATGGGCGCTCTGGGGCCCGCGGCTCGCACCGCGCCTCGAGGTGACCGGTCTGGCGCGCACGATGGTCGTCCTCGTCCCCATGATCGCCGTGCCAGTCGTCCTGTTCGCCGGTGCGTCCGGGCGTCGAGACGCGGGGCTGCCGCGGCTTCTCGCGCTGCTCACGGCGTTCACCGGGCTGATGGAACTGCTCGTGACGGCCGGTGACTTCCTCACGCTGCTCGTGGCGTGGGAGCTTGTGGGCGCATGCTCCTGGGCGCTGATCGGCTACGAGTGGCGCGACGTTACCCGGGTGCGCGCGGCACGTGACGCGTTTCTCACGACGCGGGTGGGGGATCTGGGTCTGTATCTCGCAGCCGCCGCGGCCGTTGCGGCGAGTGGCTCGCTCAGTTTCGATTCGCTCGCCACCGCGCAGGGGCCGGCGCTCGGTGTCGTGGCAGCAGGAGTACTGGTCGCCGCCGCGGCAAAGTCGGCCCAGCTCCCATTTTCTCCCTGGCTCTTCTCGGCGATGGCTGGTCCCACGCCGGCGTCGGCGCTCCTGCATTCGGCTACCATGGTCGCGGCGGGCGCGTATCTCCTCGCCCGGCTCGCGCCGATGCTCGCTCCGGTAGGCTGGTTCGGTCCGGCGGTCGCGCTGCTGGGCCTCGCGACCGCGTTGGCTGGGGGTGTCGTTGCGTCGCTGCAATCGGACCTCAAGAAGGCGCTCGCTGGGTCGACGTCGGCGCAGTACGGGCTGATGTTTCTCGCCATCGGGGCCGGCTTTCCGGGCGCGGCCGGCACACATCTCGTCACGCACGCCGCCTTCAAGGCGCTGCTCTTTCTTGGCGCCGGTGTCGCCATGCACGCCGCCGGGACGCTCGAGCTGCCCACGCTGGAGCAGGCGGAGCTCGGCCGGGCCATTCCGCGGGCGGCGCAGCTGGTTGGTATCGGCGCGCTCGCCCTGGCGGCGGTTCCGCCACTCGGCGGGGCGTACTCAAAGGAGCAGATCGTCGCCGCCGCGGCGCATGCACCCGCCTGGCGTGGTGTGCTCGTGGCTGGTGCGATCGTGGCGGGGGTGCTGAGCGCCTTCTACGCCGCGCGACTGCAGCTCCTCGCCTTCGCGCCGGGCCGACGAACGGACGATGAGGGCACCCCGCGGGCGCTGCTGGGCGAGGCGCCATCACGGCCGGAGATGGTGAGCCTTGCACTGCTGGCTGGACTTTCGGTCATCCTCGGCGTTCTCTGGCTTCCG
>JBBSVF010000271.1:0-4578 GCA_038233745.1 Gemmatimonadales bacterium | reverse complement strand
GCACCTTGAGCGCGTCGCCCAGGGCACCGTCGCTCCCGAAGGGCCGGCCCAGCAGGGCGGACCCGTCGGCGTTGGCCACCACGTCGGTCGTGGTGTCGTCGGCAAGCAGCGTCTGGGCAATGCGATCGGCGATAGCCCCGAAATCGTCGTTGCGGGCCACGAAGTCTGTCTCGCTGTTCAGCTCCACCAGCGCGCCCGTGGCGCCGTCACCGGAGATGGCGGCGACCACCTTGCCCTCGGAGGCTGTGCGACCCGAGCGCTTCTCGGCCTTGGCGATGCCCTTCTTGCGGAGCCAGTCGATCGACTGCTCCATGTCGCCCGCGTTTTCCTCGAGGGCCTTCTTGCATTCCATCATGCCGGCGCCGGTACGCTGGCGCAGCTCGGAAACTTCCTTGGCGGTAAAGGCAGCCATTTCTCGTAAGAGTGGGATCGTGTCGTGGAAACGCCGCCGGATGGCCGGCGGCGTCTGAATGGTAACTACGGGGCCCCGGGTGCGACCAGCGCGCCCAGGTCCTGGAACATCATTCGGCCGAGTCGTCGCCGCCGGACTCGGGAGCGTCACCGCCCTCGGTGGCTGCCCCTTCACCACCCTCGGCGGCCTCACCCTCGGTGCCCTTGAGGTGTGCGGCGATCGCCTCGGGCTTCGCACGGCGGCGACGCGGGCGGCGGCGGCGCTTGTCATCGCCGCCACGATCGCCAGCCGCCTCGGTGCCGCGCTCGGAGCTGTACGTCGTGCTGCCTTCCGCACCGTCCTCTTCCACATCCCGGGTGGGCACTTCGCGGCGCGCTTCGGAGATCGTGTCGGCGATGGCGCGGGTGATCAGCTCGACGGAGCGGATCGCGTCGTCGTTACCGGCGATGGGGACCGTGATGAGATCCGGGTCGGCATTCGTGTCGACGATGGCGATGATCGGGATGCCGAGCTTGTTGGCTTCGGCGACGGCGATCTTCTCCTTCTTGGCATCGACCACGAACATCAAGCCCGGGGTGCGCGTGAGCGAGCGGATACCGTTGAGGTACTTGCCCAGCTTGTCCTTCTCGCGCGTCATCATGAGGCGTTCCTTCTTGGTGTAGTTCGCGAACTCACCACCCTCTTCCGAACCGGCCTCGAGCTCCTTCATGCGGCGGAGCTGCTTCTTCACGGTCTGGAAGTTGGTCAGCAGGCCACCAAGCCAGCGCTCGGTGATATACATGGCGCCCGCGCGCTCCGCTTCCTGCTTGACGATGCCGGCCACCTGGGGCTTGGTGCAGACGAAGAGCACACTCTCGCCGCGAAGCACGACCTCGCGCACGAGCTCCTGCGCCAGCTCGAGTTGCCGCACCGTCTTCTTGAGATCGATGATATGGATCCCGTTGCGCTCCGCAAAGATGAAGCGGCGCATCTTGGGGTTCCAGCGGCGCGTCTGGTGGCCGAAGTGGACACCGGCCGCGAGGAGCGCGTCGAGGGTCGGTTGACCCTCCGTGGGGGATTGCTGTGATTCTGACATTCGGGTTCCTGGTGGTTGAGTCGTCCGCATCCCCTCATCGTCTCCGCCCACCGGTTGACCGGCACCGGGCGGAGACTCAGGGAGCGTGAGAGATGGTACTGCTTAGCGCTTGCTGAACTGGAAGCGCTTGCGAGCCTTGGGACGGCCCGGCTTCTTGCGCTCGACCGCACGCGCATCGCGCGTGAGCAGGCCGAGATCGCGGAGCTTGCGGCGATGCTGCTCGTCGATCTTGACGAGCGCCCGCGCCACGGCGAGGCGCAGCGCGCCGGCCTGGCCCATCTGGCCGCCGCCGTTGACGTTCGCCTTCACATCGAACTGGCCGAGCATGTCAGTGGCCGAGAACGGCTGCTGAATCGCGGTAACGAGCGCAGGGCGTGGGAAGTAGTCGCCGAGCGTGCGCCCGTTGATGTCCCACTTGCCGCTTCCTGCCTTGATGTAGACTCGGCAGACCGCTTCCTTGCGCCGGCCGATGGTGTGCGTGACCTGGTCAGCCATGGGTTACTTCGCCTCGCTCTTCTTGAAGGACAATGCCTTGGGCTGCTGGGCGACGTGCGGATGCTCGGCGCCGGGGTACACGCGGAGCTTGCCGCGCAACACCTGACGGCCGAGGGCCGTCTTGGGAAGCATGCCGAAGACTGCCTTCTCGATGATGCGCTCCGGGTGCTTCGCCAGCATGCTGGCGAAGGGCGTGAAGCGCTCGTGACCCATGTAACCGGTATGACGGAAGTATTCTTTCTGCTCCGCCTTGCGACCGGTCACGCGGACCTTGGAGGCGTTGATGACGATGACCCCGTCGCCCGTATCCATGTGGGGGGTGAACATCGGCTTGTGCTTGCCGCGGATGATGCGCGCGATCTCGGTGGCGAGCCGCCCGAGGACCATGCCTTCCGCGTCGACGACGAACCACTCATGGTGGATGTCGCTGGGCGTGGCGCTGAACGTCTTGAACATTGACCTGACAGAACTGAATGGGAACTGCGCCTCACTGGTGCGTCATGCAACCCGGGTCTTGGCCGCCATCGAAGGCGTTTTGGGACAGTCTGGAAAGCTAGTCGAACGGGTAAATGGCGTCAACGGCTGCGGTTAGCACGGCGAGTGCGTGCCTTATGGCGTCCCTCGCAGTATGATGTAGCGTGCCCGAAGAAACACCGGCCATCGCCGCGCCCCGCCGAATCCTCCTCCTCGACGCCGACGCCTTCTTTGTCGCCGTGGCGCGCATGGTCGATCCCGAGGGCGCCGGCCGCGCGGAGCTGCTCATCGTGGGAGGCTCTCCGGACGGGAGAGGCGTGGTCTGCTCGGCCTCATATGCCGCGCGCCAGTTCGGCGTGCGTTCCGCGATGCCGATGTCGCGCGCCATGCGGCTGTGCCCCAAGGCGCTCCGCGTGCCGGTTCCGCGCGGGGTGTGCTCGGTGAAGCATCGCGAGATTCGCGCGGTGCTCGAGCGATTCGCGCCGCGGGTGCAAGCCGCGAGCGTCGACGAGTGGTACGCCGATCTCGGCGGCACCGAGATGCTGTACTCCGGCGCGCCGCTCGCGGACGTCGCCCGGGAGATTCGCGACGCCATCTTCTCGGAGACCGGCTTCGCGGTGTCGATCGGCGGCGGCACATCGAAGCTGGTGGCCAAGCTGGCGGTGGAGCGCGCCAAGCCGAAGCCCGGCACCGGGGGCACTGGAGTGCACGTCGTGCCAGCGGGCGAAGAGCTGGCATTCATGCGGACGCTGTTGCTGGCGGACATCCCAGGGGTGGGTCCCAAGACCACCATTCGGCTGTCTGAGCTGGGGCTGCGAGGGGTGGACGATGTGCTGGCGCTGGACGGTGCGGCGCTCGAGCGGCTGGTGGGCGCGCGATCGGCGCCGTGGCTGGCGCGACGCGTGCGCGGGCTCGACGAGGCGGAGGTGGCCGAGCGGGAGGTGGCGAAGAGTATCAGCCGGGACGAGACCTTTCGGATGGACCTGAATGACGATCTCGCGATCGAGGGTGAGCTCTCGGATCAGGTGGGACGCGCAGCGACGGAGTTGCGGAACGAGGGGCTGCGCGCGCGCACGGTGACAGTGAAGCTGCGCGATCATGATTTTACAACGCGCCAGGCGGCTCGCACGGTGGATGAGGCGCTGGAATCCGACCGGGCGATCTTTTGCGTGGCGCGCGAACTGCTGCGCCAGTTGCGCGCGCGACGCCGCATGCCGGCGCGACTGGTGGGTGTGGCGCTCTCCAACTTTTCGCCACCGGTGGCCACTCAGCTCGGGCTGTTCGAGCAGGAGCAGGCGCTCATCGAGCGGGCGAAGGATGTGGAGGTCTCGCGCGCGCTGGACGCGGTGCGCGCGCGGTTCGGAAGAGATGCGATTGCGCCGGGACGGATTCGCTAGCGCCCCGGACCGGCCTCCGCCACGAACGCCAGCCACCGCCCGTCGGGACTCACCGCCAGTCGCGACACATTGTGCCGCGTCGCATCCGCGAGTGGCGCGAGGCGTCGCCAGCCATTCGTCGCGCCTGGCCCGCCATTCCATTCCACCAGCCAGCCCTCGCTGGCCGAGAGCACGCGACCGTTGGGCATCACGGCGATGAACTCGTTGTCGGCGGGCATTACAGCGAGCGGCAGCGGATGTCCACCGCCAGTGCGCATCGACATGAGCACGAGCCGCCGCGCGCTATCGCGCTGCGTGAAGAAGAGCCCCTTCCCGCCGGGGCTCATCGCGAGCGCGCGTCCGATGTCGCGAGCCACGACGGTGTCGCGGTGTTCGTCGGTGCTCACCAGATGCAGGGTGCTCGGCGTGCCCAGCACGTACGTCGCCAGTGAGGATGGCGTGATCCAGGTGTGATAGCCGACAGGGCGCTGTCGCACGAGTACCAGGCGCGGATCGCGGCCGTTCATCGCAAAGCTCCAGAGGCGCTGCGTGCTGTCGCGTTCCACGCGAATCACGCTGAAGCGGCGGCCTCCCGGCATCGCGGTGGCCGAGTACTCGCTCTCGGGCGTGACGGTCACGCGGCGCGGGCCCATGCCGCCCAGCTCCATCGCCCAGATGTCAGTCTGTCCGTTCCGCTGCACCGTGTAGAGCAGTGAGCGGCTGTCTGGTGTGAAAGCCGGCTGATT
>JBBSVF010000270.1:0-4582 GCA_038233745.1 Gemmatimonadales bacterium | reverse complement strand
CCGGCACCGTACGGCCCCGGCGCGTCTGGCCCTCCCAGATCCATCGCTCGGCATGAGTCCGGAAATCACCTTCGTTTTTCTCTTCTCGATTGCCACCGCCGTGGCGATCGCTGTGCGCCGCTTCCGCATTCCCTACACGGTGGCACTCGTGCTGGTGGGACTGGTGCTCGGCATGCTCGATGTGGTCGAAGCGCCGCGCCTCACACGCGAGCTGCTCTTCGCCATCATCCTGCCAGGGCTGCTGTTCGAGGCGGCATTCAACCTCGACATGAAGATTTTCTGGCAGAACCGGCGAACGATCGGATCGCTCGCGGTACCAGGCGTTATCGCGGCCATCGCGCTCACCGCGGCCATCATCACGCCGGCGATGTCGTGGTTCGGCCTCGATCCCTCATTCGACTGGCGGTACGGCCTGGTGTTCGGCGCCCTCATCGCTGCCACGGATCCCATCGCCGTCGTCGGCCTGTTCAAGCAGCTGAACGTGGGACACCGGCTCAGCACCCTCGTGGAGGGCGAGAGTCTGCTCAACGACGGCACGTCCGTGGTGCTGTTTACCCTCATCCTGCAATTCCTCGGCGGCGCGGCCGCCACCCTCGGGTCGCTGGCGACGCAGTTCGTGCTCATCGTGGGTGGTGGAGCCATCATCGGCGGCGCCACCGGCTGGGTGCTCTCGAGCATCACGAAGCGCATCGACGATTCCCTCATCGAGATCACGCTCACTGTCATCGGCGCGTACGGCTCTTTCGCGCTGGCCGAACAATTCCATTTCTCCGGCGTGATCGCCACCGTCACGGCGGGGATGGTGTGTGGCACCCTCGGCTGGCAGTCGGGGATGTCCGCATCCACGCAACTCGCGGTGGAGAGCTTCTGGGATTATCTCGCCTTCGCGCTGAACTCGGTGGTGTTCCTGTTGATCGGGTTCGCCGTGCAACCGCACGAGCTCGTGACGTTCTCGGGACTCATCGCGTTGGCGTTCATGGCGGCGCTGGCGGCGCGGTTCGGCGTGGTGACGACCGCCGTGACCCTGCTCAGTCGCACGTCGGAAGCGATGCCGAAGCGGTGGACGGCGATCCTCACCTGGGGTGGGCTGCGCGGTGCGCTGTCGATGGTGCTGGCACTCGCGCTGCCGTACGATTTTCCGCACCGCGAGCAGCTGGTGGCGATGACCTTCGGCGTCGTGCTGCTCTCCCTGGTGCTCCAGGGGTTCACCATGTCGTGGCTGCTGCAGAAGCTCGGCATCGTGGATGGCCGCACCGCGAACCTCTCTCTGGACCACATCCGCACGGATCTCTCACTGGTGGACCGCGGCCTCCTGGAACTGGAGGCGATGCGACGCGAGCACGCCGCTCCGGTGGCGGTGCTGAATGGACTGGAGACGCGCCTCCGCTCCCGGCGCGATGCCGCCTGCGAGCGGCTGGATGCGCTGCATCTGGCGGACAACGATCTGCAGCGCGACGCGAATCTCCGCGCCGTGCGCCGGCTGTTGATCGCCGAGCGGGCGGCGCTGGCCGACGCCGCCGGGGAGGGCGGGGTGCGGCGTGAGGTGGCGGAGGCGATGCGCAAGGACGTGGACGCGCGACTCGCGACGCTCGGCACCGACCCGCCAACGCCCGCCGACGAGTTGCTGATGCCGGACGAGGAGATCGCAGCGCTGATCGCCGGCCCGCTGCGCCCGCCGACGCCGCCCAATGTGACTGACCAGAATTGAGAGCGGCCGGCGCGACGGCGCCGGCCGCGGCACTGCTGACGACGCGTCAGCCGCGCTGGCTGTCCATCCAGGTGAGCCACTGGTCGCGCGACATCCAGTCCTGGTTGGGCGCGAAGAGAAACACCATCGCGCCGTTGGCCAGCTCGGGCAGCAGTCGGCGCGCACGATCCTGCTCCATCGCGGGGCAGCCCTCACTGCGGCCGGAGCCGGTCCGGGTGACGTACGGCGCGCCATGGGCCACGACTCCGCGCGCGCGCGCATTGTCGTTGAATCCCTCGCTCACGCCGCGCAGCCGCAGGCCGGTGGACGAGTAGGTGCCGCCGCCCGCGTGACCGACAAATGAGTACAGCTCCTGCGCGACGTAGAGTCCCAGCGAGGTCGCGGCACTGCCGCTGACGTTCGAGAAGCGCGTGGGGACGCCATCGCGCTGCACCGACGACCCGCGTCCGTGCGCCACCGTGAAGGGACCGTCCACAATGGAGAGGTCATCCATGTTGAACACGTAGCCGCGCGCGGTAGTGCTGGGCAGCCCGTAATCCACGAAGTAGAGCAGGGGCTTCCGAACGTCATCGGGGTGCGCGGCCTTGTACGCGAAATAGCTGCGGAACGCATCTTCGAGCGCCTCGTGATGGCTCAGTGGACGCACACTCCCCTTGAGTGCCTCGAGCGCCGTCTGCACGTGCGTCATCACCGTCCGCGTCTCATCGTCGTTCGTGAGGAGGGCCACCGGCCTGGCCCGCACGAAGGTGACGGCCGCTGTCAGTACCGGACCATTGGCGTTGGTGCCGGGCATGAAATGCGCGGCGCCAGCCATGGCGGCAACGGCGGCCACGAGGCCGTTCTGCACGTACTTGCGACGGAACATGAAGTGTCCCTCCGGTCCGGCATGATCTGGGAGACGCGCTGGTGGCGGGACGACGATGGTTCAGTCGTGGCGAGCGCGCTGTTCTGGGCTACACGTCAGTTTACACCGTTTTGGCCACGGAGTAAAGAGTTTCCTTCGTCGCCCGCATCATCCTGTCCACCCCGGTCATCCTGAGCAACGCAAAGGATCTGCAGGTCCGCCCTCTGTCATCCTGAGCAACGCGAAGGATCTGCAGGTCCACCCTCTGTCACCCTGAGCAACGCGAAGGATCTGCAGGTCCACCCTCTGTCATCCTGAGCAACGCGAAGGATCTGCAGGTCCTTCGCCTGCGGCTCAGGACGACAGGGTCACGCGACCGATCAACGCACCCGCCGCATCCGGTACTCGCGTACGAGGACTCGACGCTCTCCCTCCGCGGGGAACCGCAGTATCGTCCGCCATTCATCCGGCGACACGCGTCGCCAGATGATGAAATTGCGGGCCCCGCGCACCGGTGCGAAGGTCGTCACGTCCGGCGTGACACGCGACGCCACCCACTCCGCGCCAGGTCGTCGGCCCACGAACTGCCCCCCGCGCAGCTCGAAGATGACGCGCTGCGACACGCTGTCTCCGGAAACGTCGGTGAGCAGATCCGCCACCAGCGTGGAGTCGTTGGTGAAGGTATACCGTTCGGCGAAGCTCCGCACGCCGCGCCCCTCACCAACCCAGGTGCCGGACATCCAGCGCAGTGAGCGCAGGTCCTCCACCGTCACCACCGTGGCACTGTCCGGCAGTCGATTGGCGCGGGCGAGGTCGGCGTTGGGGCCGGGACCGGCCTGGCGGCAGCTCATCAGCAGCGCCGTACTCGCGCACGAGCGCGCGAGCACACGCCGGATCGAATGAAGGGTGGCCATGGGCGGAAGATGTATCGAGGACCCCCGGAGCGAAACCTGAGGCCGCGGAAGATTGCGCCACGAGCGAAGCGGTGCGACACTCATGGCGAGCGCGACGCGCTCGCTTCCTTCCTTTCAGCAAGTGATCCCATGACCGATTCAGGTGCCGGCTTCCAGTCCGATCTTGTCGACACCCCTCCACTGCAGGAAAAAACGGCGTGGTGGGAAGACTACATCGACATTTTCTATGCGCCCTCCGCGGTGTTCCGTCGCCGCGCGGGTTCCGGCTTCGGCATGCCCCTGCTGATCGTGACCCTGGTCGTGGCCGCGCTCTACCTGGCAACGAGGAATGCCATCGCCCCCGCCATGGACGCGGAGTTCACTCGCCAGATGGCGAAGAATCCGAACATCACCGCCGCGCAGATGGAAACGGGGCGGGCCATCGGCGAGAAGATCGGCGCGATCGGCGCGATCGTGGGCGTCCCGATCATCATCTTCCTCACCGGTCTGTTCCTCTGGCTGGCCGGCAAGATCGTGAACTCGAAGGCCACCCTGGCACAGGCGCTGATGGTCGCGGCCTACGCGAATGTCATCCGCATCGTGCAAGCGGTGTTGACCGGCGCACAGGGGCTGTTTCTGCCGTCCGAATCGTTGAACGGGATGAACCGGCTGTCACTCGGCCCGGCGCGCTTCCTTGATGCAGACACGAGCTCGGCGCTCGTCATGCTGCTTGCGATGCGCCTGGATCTGATCGTCATCTGGATCACGGTACTGCTCGCGATCGGACTGGCGGTGGTGGGGAAGATTCCGCGCGGTCAGGCCGCCATTGCGGCGCTCATCGTGTGGCTGATTGCCATGCTCCCGCAATTGCCGGCGGCGCTCCGCTAGCCGACAGCGCTCGGCGCAGCACCTTCCCGCTGGGGCTGCGCGGCAGCTCGGCGGCAAGGGAGATGGCGAGGGGACGCTGATACGACGCGAGACGCCCTGCCGCATGCGCAAGCACGTCGGAGGCGGTGCCGCGCGCGCCCGGCGCGAGCACCACCGTGGCGGCCACGCTCGCGCCGCGGGCCGCGGCGGCCCCCCCCCCGGCCCCCGCGGCGCCCCCCACGGGGTGGGGTAACAGCGCGCGCGCCCCCT
>JBBSVF010000269.1:0-4586 GCA_038233745.1 Gemmatimonadales bacterium | reverse complement strand
TCTCGATCGACGCGATCGCAGTCGCCGATGTGGAAGGCAGGTAGCGCCCTCCAGCCTCTTGAGGAGGCGCTGCCGCTGACAGGCGCTACGCTTTTGCCGTAGTACTGGAACCTGGGCGACGACGACTGGACTTGGGCACAAGCCATCTCGTTACGTTCATCGAGCCGGGTGAGCGCGTCGGCGCATTCAGCAATGTGCACTCCCCGCGCGGCGACGCATTCGGCGAGACCGACTTGCTCGCGGGTGCGAAACGGGTTGAATTCGCTGCACCGAGCGCCTCTCCTGCGTTGGAGATGCCCGGCGAACCGAGTGTCGTCTGGCTGGGTCGCCCGACGAACTCGCTCGCAGCTCAACGTCGGCAGTAGACTTCGACCATGCTCCTCACCTTGTACCGCTCCCTGCGTATCAGCCTCGGCCTGGCAACTCTCGTGAGCGTGCCTCTCGCCGCGCAGGCCGCGCGCCCGTTCTCGATGGACATCACGGCCGGGGTGGGCACAGGTTGGGGCGGCCGCTACTCCGGCCGGGCGGGTATTACGGCGGAGGCCACCGTGATTCCCGAACATGACGCGGGGCGGCTCTTCGCCATCACCGTCGGTGGTAGCGCCACCTCAGTGTCGACGGATATCTGCGTGTTCGAGAGCGGACCAGGGTCGCGCTGCCTGACAGGATATCCGTCCCTCGTCCACGTGGGGATCCTCGGCGGCCTCGAGCGACTTGGCTCGCTGGGCACCATGCGCGCGATGGTGGGCCCGGCGTTTTACGGCGGTCAGGGCGCGTCTGGCATCGGAGCGCAGTTCCAACTCGACGCCGCGGCCGGTGGCAAGCACGTGGCATTGGTGGTCGCCGGGCGAGGTAGTGTGCTGACGCGCTTCACCGGCGAAAGGCTCCAACTGGGCTCGTTCGCGGTGGGGGTTCGCTTACGATGACCAGCGACAGCTCACGTGTACGCTGAGCCTGGCGACGCTGGCACCACAGGCTCCCGGCCGCCCCACACGACCGAGTCCCTGCACATCGTGGAGTCTGGGCTGGACGACGCGCGCGTCATTGCGCTGCTCCACACGCACCTGACGCGGGCGCGGGCCGAGACGGCGACTGACAGCGCCCACGCGCTGGATCTGTCGGGGCTGCGCGCACCTGCCGTCACGTTCTATTCAGCATGGGAGGGTGAAGGGGCTGCGGCCACGCTTGTCGGCGTGGGCGCGCTCAGGGCGCTGACCCCGGAGCACGGCGAGCTGAAGTCGATGCATACCGTTGAGGCCCAGCGTGGGCGCGGCATCGGCGGGGCGTTGCTACGACACATCGTCGTCTCGGCATGCGCGCGCGGGATGTCGCGTCTAAGTCTCGAGACCGGTGCCTGGCCATACTTCGCGCCGGCCCGGGAACTCTACGCACGGACTGGTTTTGTCGAGTGCCCACCATTCGGCGACTACCGCGCCGACCGGCACAGCGTGTTCATGACGCTCGCGCCTCTGGACGCACCACAGGTGTCCTGAGCGAGTCCGCCCTCGGGCGGCGGTCAGGGAATCCTCGCGTCGTTCGCAGTGCAACTTTGGCGTCGCCCGACAGCCTGCCGTTGCCGCCAGGGCGATCGCGTTCTTGACGCCTGCGGCGCAGCCACCATGCCGGTCGTGAGTGCGGGTGCCGGCCTGGCCCAATCGACATCCGGAATTGGAATCTCGGGGTACTTCAGCCGGGCAGGCGCATTTCCGGTACTTGGTACGGCGTACGAGTACGAGGTACGAGTATCTGCCAGCCAGACTGGAGTACCTGGCGTTTGGTACCGAGACTCGTCGGCTGGCTCCGAGGAGCCATGGACGCACTCGCCCCCGGGGCTCGAGTACCTGGTACTGGATACTGGTACTGGGTACTGGCACTCAGTACCGAGTACGAGAGCTCTCGGAGGCCCGGCGGCCGACTCCCACGGACGCTGCCTGAAGTCTCGTACAGGGTACAGGGTACTCGAGTCTGGCAGGCAGATACTCGGTACTCGGTACTCGGTACTCGGTACTCGGTACTCGGTACAAAGTACTCGTACCTCAGTACTCAGTACTCCACGCAGTGTCGAGGACGCATCACTTACGGCGCCGTGCGTCCACCGAAGCCTGCTTGTCCAGCAACAGCTCCGCGACAATGTGGCGGAGCTTGTCATTCTCCTCGCGAAGCAGTCGGAGCTCGCGCTCTCCAGCTCTGGCACTGCCCTCCAGACGTGCGCGCCAGCGGTAAAAGGTGGTCTGGGTAATGCCCAGTTCCCGGCAGACATCCACCGCCGGGGTTCCGCATTTCACGCGGCCGAGGGCGGCCCGCATCTCGTCCTCGGTGAATCTGCTTGGTCGCATGTCCGTACCCCACCGTGCCCATCATGACCGGCGCCGTGCGGGCGCTCGCGCGCCCTGCACGTACAGCGAGCCGATGCTCGGCCTCGCGCGCCTTTCCCGTTATCGGACGTCGGGAGCGATCATGATGTGGAACACCGCACGGCGGTTGTTCGCTTCACCAACCGCACCCGTTGAGCTGCCGATCTGCTCGCGCTCGCCCTTCGAGTCGATGATGATGCGGTTGGCGGCAATGCCCTGCGAAACGAGGTAGTCCTTCGCCGCCTGCGCGCGGCGAGTACCGAGTGCCATGTTATAGGCATCGGTGCCCTTCACATCGGTGTAGCCGGACATCATGATCGACATCTCCGGATTTGCGCGGAACACGGCCACTTTGTCATCGAGCACCGCGCGTGCGGAGTCGGAGAGTTCAGACTTGTCGAAAGCAAAGTGGATGTGTGCCTCCATCGTCTGCACTGCTGCGGCGGACGGGCGTGGCGGGGCGTTGCGCAGCGAGTCGCGAAGCGCGCGCAACTCTGCGTCGCGATCACGGAGACGCCTCGTTTCCGCGGCACTCACGGAGTCGTTGCTCGGCATCCGAACCGTCGGCCCCATCGTCGTCGTCATGACGGTACGCACCGCCGGATGACGATAGAGCGAGAGTCCGACGCGGACGCTCTTGTACTGCTTCCAGTCTTCATTGGCGAGCCAGTCCCACACGCCATCGACACGGAATGCCGCCCGATCGTTGATCTTGAACTTGGCGCCGACAAGCGCGTCCACGCCGTAGCTGTGCAGGAAGTTCGTCTCCGTGGACACGCCGGCACCCGCGCCGACGAGCAGCGAGAGCGCTCCCGACTGCACGGCCGTGGCGACGAGCCGCCCGGACAACAGGCCGACGTTCACCGACTGGAGGCCGTTCGGACGGCTGGCGCGCATTTCGGCGTCCTCGAACTCGATCGCCAACCGCGGCTCCAGGAACATCCCAATGCGGCCGCCGCCGCCCACGGCAGTTTTCAGGCTCAACGCCTCATCAAAGCGGGCTGCGCTTCCGAACGCCCCGAACTCCATCGTGCCTCGCTGCTGTGCAGCGGCGGGCACAGCGAGCACGACGGCCGCAGCGCACACCGTGATAGTTCTCATCGACATCTCTCTCTCTCCTGTTTGACTTCGTTGCCACGCAGTGCCGGAGCCGGACGGTCGTCCGGCTCCAGCGACCGCGGGCGTTACGGCAGCGTGATGACGTTGTTCGTCGTGAGCGTTACCGCGCCATTTCTGGCGAGCGCGCGTCCCACGAGGTTTGCGTTGGCCGTGAAGCTGATGCTGGTCAGCGCCAGGATATTGCCCTGGATCTGCGACGCAGTGCCGATCGTCGCCGAGCTGCCGACCTGGAAGTAGACGTTCTTGGCCTGGGCTCCATTGATCAGGAGGATGTTGCCGGCCGTGGTGAGCGTCGTCCCCGCCTGGAAGACGAAGGTGGCGTTCGGGTCGCCGTTACCATCGAGCGTCAGGTTTCCCGTGATGCCGATCGACGTCGCATTGCAATAGACGCCGGGCAGCTTCGTCGTGCCTCCGAGATCCGCGACGATCAGGTTCGCCGGCGGACAGGGCAGGCCAGCGAGCTGGTTGTACGCGGCCGTCAGGTCGAGCTGCGCCTGTGCCGCGATGGCGTTACCAAGATTCTGCACGCCCGTGATGACGCACGGCGGGAAGCCCGTAACCGTGTTCCCTGGGCTGATCGCGATGCTGGCGTTGATCACGCCGAGCGCGACGCAGGTGAAGGCCGTTCCGGCCATGATGCCGTTCACCGACGCCGAGCCCAGGTTGATCAGCGGAACCACGGGCGCGGTCACGTTGACCGTTGCCGATCCGAAGATGGCGCCGCTCGTCGCACGCACCGTGTTGGCGAAGGTCCCACCCACGTTACCTGCCGTGAAGAGGCCCGTCACCGGGTTGATCGTGCCGCCGCCGTTTTCCACTGACCAGACCGGCACAATCGGCACCACGTTGCCGCCTCCATCACGACCGACGGCAGTGAACTGCTGCGTCCCGTTCGACATCACGGTCGCCGGATTCGGGGTGACGGTGATGGTGGCGAGAACCGGCGCGACGACCGTGACGGTCACCGTCGCCGAGCCCGAGACGCCCCCACTGGTGGCGACCACGGTGTTAGTAAAGGTGCCCGCCGCCGCACCGGCCGTGAACAGACCCGTCACCGCGTCGATGGTGCCGCCGCCGTTGACCACCGACCAGACCGGTGAGATCGGCACCACG
>JBBSVF010000268.1:0-4593 GCA_038233745.1 Gemmatimonadales bacterium | reverse complement strand
TAAGCACCGGTGCTGAGCCCCTGTTGCGCATCGTAGAGCACCTGTCCGGTGACCGTCGTGGCCAGATTGCTCATGATGGTCGGCCGTGCACTGAAGCCAGCGCTCGTGTTCAGCGAGCGACCGTCGCCGGCGTTGTTCTGGATGAAGCCGACGGCCGTTGCATTGTCGATGGCGGTCGTGCGGAAACCGCGATCCTGAAGGAAGCTGGTGAAGCCCGTTCCACGATCGTAGGCGAAGTCGCCATTGAAGTCGAGCCAGCTCGTCGCATTGTAGCGCGTCTGGACACTGCCCAGGAATCGCGTGCCGTAGATGGCCTGGTCGTACTGCTCCAGGTAATACAGCGGATTCGCATTCTGCGAGCCCTGTGCGAGCGGGTTCGACCGGATGTAGAGACGGCCGAGGGCGTCGCGCGCCTCGAGGTTCGCGAACGAGGGCGAGCGGGAGAGGCGGAAGAAACCCGTGCCTGCTTCCTGATTGCTGCCATCCTCACGCTGCGTGGAGTAGAACGTCGTCGCCTGCACGGTCATTTTCTGGCCGATGAGCTGATCGACGTTCAGACGAGCGGAGTTGCGCTCGTATCCCTGCAGGAACTGGAACGCGCCGGCCTGCTTGGAGTGCGCCGCGCTGGCGAAGAAGCCAGTGCCACCCACCTTGCCACGCATGTCGACGTTGGAGTTCTGCCACAGATCGGTCTTCGTGGCGAGACGGACCTGATTGTAGGTATTCTGGAAGGTGTTCGACTGGAACATGTTCAACGCGCGGTAGCGCTGCGGATTGTTCGAGATGCCGGCATCGAACAGGAACTTCTGGGGGATCAGTGCGTAGGTGGACGGCACGTCGTTCACGCGGCGTGCTTCGGCGGACAGATCGATGTACCGCGCGCAGCTCGATCCGCCGGACGCATAATCGCCGCACAGGGTGGATCCGTTCGGGCTGAACGGAAGGAAGGTCTGCTGCGAGAGCGCAAACTCGTGCGGGATGTCGTTCGCGCCGAACTCGGTGCGGATGCCGAACTTGATGCCCTCGCGCGCCGTGCGGCCGGTCTTGGTGGTGATGTTGATGACGCCACCGCCGGCGCGTGCGCCGTACAACGACGCCGCGGCCGCACCCTTCACGACTTCGATGTTCTCGATGTCGTTCGGGTTCAGGTCAGGCGTCGAGCCATTGAGCAGGATGCCATCCACGATGTACAATGGGCCCTGACCGCGGCCCGACGCATTGATCGAGGTGGGGCCACGCAGGATGACCGACGGCGCCGCGCCGGGACGGCCGCTGGCCGCCTGGATGTTCGCGCCTGCGATCTTGCCCTGGAGCTGCTGCACCGCGTTGGCACCGATCACGGGCATCTGCGACGTATCCACATGCGCAACCGCAAAGGGCACCTTGATCGCCGCCGTACCAGCCGCGACGCCCGTGACCACGACGGCCTCGAGCTGGTTGATGTCCTCGTTGAGCTGGAAGTCCACCGTCTGGCTGCCCGGCGTCACGCGAATGGCGCGCGACTCCGGCTTCTGGCCGATCGCACGAACGCGCAACACCGCCGCCTGGCCGCGCACGCGGTCACCGGGAACGTTCATGGTGTAGCGGCCTGCCTCGTTCGTACCGACCGACAGATTCAACTCGGTCACGAACACGTTGGCGCCGTATACGGGATTGCCCTGCTTGGACAGGACGCGGCCAGTGATGACGGCGCTCTGCTGTGCCGCGGCGGGGAAACCCACCACGACGCTCAGCAGGGCCGCAACGGCCCACCGCATCACTCGACGTGAACCTACAAAATGCGTCATCGTGCTACCTCGATTTGTGGTGAAGATCTCGCGAACTGAGAGGGCTCGTCCACACCATCGGTGTGGCATCCGTGCCCGGGACCTGCGTGCAACTGCTCGGAACACTCCAGGCGGAGGTTGGTGGGGAGGAACAGGACGGAACTCTCTGAATGTCCGGACGCAGTGACGTCGGGACGGAAGGAACTACGTACAGGCAACCCTTTCAGGCTCGCCGATGTCTCAGCATCAGACTGCTCTCACTACGTCGGACCTGCACGCACGCGGATCCGTCACATCCTCACGGATGGAGGCGTCGCTCGCCAGGTCGGTACTCCAGGAAAACCACGCGGGAACCCGGCCGACCGCCCGACGACCGGATCCCTCAGTCATCGATCAGCCGGCCAGTACAGCACGGCTATTCTGTCGACCGGGACGCCGACGCGCAAGATTGGATTTTTCTCACCCGGTGTCAGTCAGTCCCGATCGTGCCGAGGCGATTGGAAGACGAATGGCGCCCGCACCACCTGCCGGACAGCCGCCCCGCCCTTCACCGCCGCCCGAAACCGGGCCTGCCGCAACGCCTCCCGTACCGGCTCCACAAAGCGCGCATCAGTGGCACTCACGATTCCGAAGTTCTGCGCCTCCACGCGTCCATCCGCGTCGACCACGAACTCCGCCACGACCTGCCCATCGATCCCCAGCGCGCGCAACGCCTGCGGATAGTCCACGGCCGGCAGCGATTCCCCGATCATGCTCGCGGCCGTATCCACCTGCTCCGCGGTGAAGATGGTCGCCGCGCGAACCATCGCTTCCAGATCGGACGCCGTCACACCCCCAGCATCGACGATCGGATCGGTATCCGGACCACGCGACCAGAGCAGAATCGTTCCGCACTCCGAGAGGCCACTGCCCTTCAGATACTGCCCCGGTGGAGTGGTACCCCCGAGATAGACCTCGATGCCCTCCAGCGTCGACGGAGCGAAGGCATCGATGTCCACGTCGCCACTGCTCATGGCCGCGCCATCCAGCCACACCACCGGCCAGCAGTTGCGTCCCCGGAGCCGGATGTTCTGCCGTGTCTGGCCGATACCTCGTGAGAGCTGCACACCGGGAATACGCTGCAGCAGGTGCGTCATCATCCGAGGGTTGTCGCGCTCGAGGTCCGCACGCGTGATGAAGGTGCCGATACTCCGGCGCTCCAGCCGCTGATAGTAGCCCGCGAGTCGGCCGTTGTACGCCGAGCGCCGCGCGCGGACCACCACGGGCTGCAGGTGCTGGGCACTCGCCCGCAGATGCGCCGAGATCCGAAGCGGATCGTCGGAGGACAGAACCGGAACGATCAGCGGCGCATACCCCAGCCGGCGCAGGCGCAGCTGCACTGGCAGCACGGCCGCCGGCAGTCGAAATGCACCGCGTTCATCGGTGAAGGTGCGCTGCCCCACCCCCTCGATGGTCACCTCCACACCCGCGATGCCGGCCGTGCCCGAAGAGTCCAGCACGACGCCCACGAGCTGCGGCGCGACCGTCTGCGCTTCCGCCGGGAACGGGCGGGACAGCGTGAAGGCCAAGAAGAACAGCAGGGATCGCGCGCGCGTCTGCATCGTCGTTGCAACGTACGCTCGGGGGATCACCGCATGGAAGGCTTCTGATGCGTGACGACCGGTCACCCTGCTCTCGCTACGTCGGCGTAAGCACAAAGGGGCGCCGGCACACAGCCAGCGCCCCCTCTGCATCGCACTCTTCACAGGGTTAGGCCCGACTCGCCTGCTCCGTCACCACGCGAACCGTGTCATCCACCACCTGCAGAAAGCCGCCAGCAACCTGGAACTGCTCCCCGCCCCCCAGCACCAGCGCTCCGGAACCGAGCAGCGTCATCATCGGCGCGTGACCTGTGAGAATGCCCACCCGCCCATCGAACGCGGGGGCCACCACGGAGTCGGTCGTCCCCTCGAACAACACCGACTCCGGAGAGATCACTGAAACGGTGAGCACGGTCAGCTCTGGAACTTCTTGGCGTTCTCGACGACATCGTCGATCGCACCGGCCATGAAGAAGGCCTGCTCGGGCAGATGATCGAACTCGCCGGCGATGAGGCGCTCGAAGCTGCTGATCGTCTCCTCGAGCTTCACGTATTGCCCCTTGATGCCGGTGAACTGCTCGGCCACCGCGAAGGGCTGCGACATGAAGCGCTGGATGCGGCGCGCGCGGCCCACGATGCGCTTGTCTTCTTCCGAAAGCTCGTCCATGCCGAGGATCGCGATGATGTCCTGCAGCTCCTTGTAGCGCTGCAGGATCTTCTGCACGCTCGTGGCGGCGTCGTAGTGACGCTGCCCCACGAACTGCGGATCCAGGATCCGGCTGGTGGAGGCCAGCGGACTCACGGCGGGATAGATGCCCAGCTCCGTGATCGCACGATCGAGCACCACGGTGGCATCCAGATGCGCGAAGGCGGTAGCCGGCGCGGGATCCGTGATGTCATCCGCAGGCACGTAGATCGCCTGCACCGAGGTGATCGAGCCGTTCTTCGTGGAGGTGATGCGCTCCTGCAGATCGCCCATCTCCGTGGCCAGCGTTGGCTGATATCCCACCGCGCTCGGCATGCGGCCCAGCAGCGCGGACACTTCGGAGCCGGCCTGGGTGACGCGGACGCTGTTGTCGATGAACACGAGCACGTCGGCCTGCGACTCGTCGCGGGAGTAGGCCGCCAGGGTGAGGCCCGAAAGTCCCACGCGCAGCCGCGCTCCGGGTGGCTCGTTCATCTGCCCGTAGATGAGCGCCACCTTCTCCAGAATGCCGGCTTCCTTGAACTCCAGATACAGATCGTTGC
>JBBSVF010000267.1:0-4595 GCA_038233745.1 Gemmatimonadales bacterium | reverse complement strand
CGCTCGGCGTCTGGGACTCCGCGCGGCCCGGTGCGGCCGAAATCGTGCGCCGGACGCTCGAGGGCATGCGCGCCGGGTCCATCCTCCTCCTGCACGACGGGGATGGCTACGATGAGCATGGAGACCGCATGCAGACGGCTGACGCGCTCCCTGATATCATTGACGGACTCCGTGGGCGCGGATTTCACTTCGTGACGCTGCCTGACTGACGCCCCCGTCGCCTCTCATTCCTCTCGCCATCTGTCATGAAGCCAGCCGTCGCCCGAGGTCTGCGCATCAGCATCACGCTCGTCATCGTCGTGATGCTCGTGCTGTTCGCGAGGAAGGTGAACTGGCACGACACGTGGATGGCGATGAAGGGTGCATCGCTGCCCATCCTGCTGCTCGCTGCCGCGGTGAACCTCGCGTCGATCATCGTGAAGGGCGTGCGGTGGTGGATCTTCCTGCGGCCTATCGGCGCCCCCTCGCTGGCGATGGCCATGAAGGCCACGTTCGCCGGCGCGGGGCTGAACAATGTACTCGTGGCCAACGGCGGCGAGGCCGCGCGAGTTGTGTTCGTGGCGCGGCGCGCGCATGTGCAGAGTGCCAAGGTGGTGGCGACGCTGGCACTTGAGCGCCTGTTCGAACTGGTGGGTTATGTGGTGCTGCTCTCGCTGGCAGCCACCTTCCTCGAGCTCCCCCACAGCATCGAACGCATCCGGCCATTCGCCGTCGTGGCGCTCGTGCTGATGCTGGGCCTGCTCGTCTGGCTGCTGCGGCGTCCCGATGTGGTGGAGACCGTCGCCGGACCAAAGCCCGCCACCTGGCAAGGGCGCCTGAAGGCGTATGGGTCGCGCTTCGTCGAAACGATCGGCGCGGTGAGCAGCGGCCCTCGCTTCCTCGGCGCGCTGCTGCTCAGCGTGCTGGCGTGGGCGCTGCAGGTGGCCACGTATCAGCTTACCGCCACGGCGGCGCACTTTCCCATGACCACGGTCAGCACCATTGCCGCGCTACTGGCCGTCAATCTGGGCTTTGCCCTGAGGGCGACGCCTGGCAATGTGGGGGTCTTCCAGGCGGCGTACGCGGCAGCCGCGGTGGCGTTCGGCCTCGACCGGGATCAGGCGATCGCCGTGGCGTTCCTGATTCAGGCGCAACAGATCCTGCCGGTCACGCTGCTCGGCGTGGCGCTGGCGCCGGAGTTCGTCCTGAAGCAGAAGAAGCACCGCGCTGACGACCGGCCGGGTGAGCTGCCGTCGGAGGATCGGCGCGCGGGGAGGTGAGCGGCAGCGGCTTGGGATCGGAGGCGTTCCCGGCTACCGCCCCCCCACGAGGGAACGCAGCGCATCTTGCAGCACGCGCCCGATGTCTTCACCCTTCTTCACTACTGCCATGGCCGGCGAGGCCAATGCTGCGCGCTCGGCCGCCGAGAGCTCCTTGGACGACGCCACGACGACCGGCATCGCCGTGTACCGAGGATCGCGTCGCAGCGCAGCCAGAAAGGTGAACCCATCCATCCTCGGCATCACGAGATCGAGCACGATCAGGTCTGGCATCATGCCGGCGTGCAGGCGCTCGAAGGCGTCCACACCATCCGCCGCGTGCGTCACCTCGCACGGATACGTTTCTGTCAGCGCATCGGTGATGATGCGTCTCGCATCCGCATCGTCATCCACCACCAGGACCCGCGCGTGGCGCTCGGTCGGCAGATGACGTCCGATAACGGACAGGAGTTCGTCGGTGCCCACCGGTTTCTCCAGGAAATCGAGCGTCCCCAGGAAAGCGGCGCGGTTGAACTTCGTCTCTGAGCTGATCACGATCACGGGAATTGTCGCGAGCTCGGGCTCCGACTTCAGCCGGCCCAGTACCTCCCATCCGGTCATCGTCGGCATCACGAGATCCAGCAGGATGACCGCTGGCCTGTCCCGCCGCGCCATCTCGAGGCCTTCCTCGCCACTCTCCGCGCAGAGCACACGAATGGGCAAGTCGCGAAGCTGCTCCGTGACAATGCGGCGCGCATCCACCGAGTCCTCGATCACCAGCACGCACGGAAGTCCCGCGGGCTGCTGCCGGTCGCTGATGGCGGCCATGGCGAGCGATGGCGTGCGCCGGCTCGGCGCAACGCGCACCTCGCGGGCGGGCGCGGAAGGCGGTTCCGCGGTTCGGTCCAGGAGCACGCTGAAGATCGAACCCACTCCCTCGGTGCTGCTCACGGCGATGCGGTAGTCCAGCAGGTCGGCGAGCGACCTGGAGATGGCGAGCCCCAGTCCGGTTCCGCCGTACACCGCCGCTGTCTTCGCGCTCGCCTGCTCGAATGCGTCGAAGATCGCCCCGAGCCGGTCCGGGGCGATCCCGATCCCGGTGTCGATCACGTCGATGCGCAGCGCCCGGCGCGCTGTGCCGGCGATCACGCGCACCGTAACAGTTCCGGACGGAGTGAACTTGAGCGCATTGCCCACCAGATTGATCACGATCTGCTTGAGCTTGACCGGATCTGTTCGCAGCGGCGCGAGCCCGGCCGGCATCTCGGCGTGGATGGAGACGTCGCCCTGCAACACCTTTCCCTGTAGCTGTGCGACCGTCTCGCGAACAAGGGTGTCGACGTCGACCTGCTCGTAGTGGACGTCCATCTTTCCCGATTCCACGCGGGCCAGGTCGAGGATGTCGTTGATCAGGCCCAGCAGATGTTGCCCGTTACTGCGAATGCGGTCGAGGTACTGGAGCGTATTCTCCTGGAGCGCACCGTCCCGGTTGCGGAGCAGGATGCCGGCGAAGCCAATCACCGAGTTGAGCGGGGTGCGCAGCTCGTGCGACATGCGTGAGAGAAACTCGCTTTTTGCGCGGTTCGCTTCCTCGGCCTCCTTGCGCGCGGCTACCGCCTCCATCTCCGCTCGACGTCGTTCACCCACTTCACGTTCGAGCTCCTCGCTCCGAGTGGCCAGCAGGAGTTGCCGTCGCGCCCGTGCCCGCCCTGCGAGTTGAAACTGGAGCGTCACCACCGAGATGCCGAGCAGCGTGAATCCGAGCGCCGTGGGAAGTGCCATGGGTACGGTGGCGCTCCCGTAGAGCAGCGGAGAACCGTACGCGTAGCCCAGGAGGAAGATCGCGCCAGTGACGGCAGAGAGTCCTCCAAAGACGCGAGCGAGATCTGCGGCCAGCGTTTCGGTGCGAGGCACCGCGCTGGCAACTATGGCCAGGCTCGCGAAGAGGAATGTGATGGAGGTGAAGAAGGCCATGCGTCCCACCGGCGCCAGCCCCAGGTGCTCTGCCGGCGCGCTGAAGAGCCAGCGATCCACCCCGAGGTCCACGCCAGCGAGATACTCCAGCAACCGCGCGCCCGCGATCAGCAGGACGACGCCTCCCGCAGTCGTGGCAACGGCCCGCGCCCGTGGGATTGGGACACCAATGGCGCAGAGTGCGCCGCCGAGCAGGAGGAAGCACACTGCTGTGTTCGGCGCCACCGGGATGTAGCCGGCGACGGCACCTGCGAGTTCCTTGCGGTGGAGGAGCCACCCGAGGAGGGCCGAGATGCCGATCAGGGCGACGCTGACGCCACCGGTGAGCGCGATCAACGAGCGCTGCGTCGCGCGAGTCGACATTGAGGAGGAGGGAGTAGGTGACCGACGATGGGACGCGGTGCCTGTTCGCCATTGCCCGGCGGGTGAATTCCAGGGACCAGACGTTCAACATGCACGACGTTGCCTCTCGTGTGCAAACCGCGGGCGAATGCGTGGCCCTCGGGAAAGCAACGAAGGGCACCCATCGCTGGATGCCCCTCGCCCCAAAATTTCGCTTCTTGATGGAGGCGCGGGGAATCGAACCCCGGTCCGAAGCTGAATCGACCACAGGCACTACGTGCGTATCCCCCTGATTGATTTCCCCCGCAGCTGGCCAGTGGGCAGCCCACAACAGAGTAAGCCCTCTTTATTTTGGATCGCCGCCGAAGACACTCGTCGACCCTAGCCCGGATTTGCGTTACCCAGAGAGCCGCCCCAGGCGAGCTTCCCTTTGGGCACCTGCAGGCTTAACCGAAGTTAAGCGGCAAGAGCGAAGTTGTTGTTCGCAGTTGGAATTTTCCCGAGTGTTTAACGAGGTGCCCGAGAACCTCGGCACGCGCCCACAGCTTCACCAGTCCCGTCGAAGCCAATCGCCCCCTACTCAATCAAAGCTATCGCATTTCTCAGGCCACGTCAATGGCCAGATACCTCATCCATCACGTGAACTACCCCTGCTCAACTCGCTGTCCGACCACGACCTGCAGGCTTCGCCCGAACACAATTCCTCCCGTCGTGCTTCGCGATGTACAACGCCTTGTCCGCTGACGGAAAGAGCTGATCCCGCACCTTCACCGTCTCCGGATAAGTCGCCACTCCGAACGAGGCGGTCACCCGGATCTCCGACGCGCCATGCCGAACCACCTGCTCCGCGATCCGGCTTCTCAACCGCTCAGCCACCTCCTCCGCCATCGCGCTGGCCGTCTGCGAGAGCAACATCGCGATCTCCTCACCCCCGTACCGCACGCACACATCCACGGATCGCACCCCCTCCTGCAGCACGCGGGCGACGGTCTTCAACACCATGTCCCCGGCTTCGTGCCCCCAGGTGTCGTTCACGCGCTT
>JBBSVF010000266.1:0-4600 GCA_038233745.1 Gemmatimonadales bacterium | reverse complement strand
TCGGCGGCGTAGCCTCGTCCCACGGCCACCTGGAATCCGCGTGCTGCTGCGTCAGCGATCGCGTCTGCCAGCAGGCGGCTCTTGCCCGAGCCCGCCGGTCCGCGCAGCACGGTGCAGGTCGGCCGCCCCGTCACTGCGCGATCGAGCGCGGTCCGCAGGGCAGCGCGGTGCGCGGTGCGACCCACGAGTGGGAGCGGGGGAAGGGAGCTGGGCACCCGTGAAATGTCCGGTACGGATCGGGGCGGGACAAGGCGATGGGACAGAGGGGCAGCGGCTGAGTGCGACGGGCGGGATTATCTTCCCGGCATGACGACAGCCGCAGAGAATCCGTGGTGGGCAGTGTACGCGAACCGGGGATTGGCCGGTGCCCTTGGCATCGAGCTGGAGGAGATCACCGACGAACGTGTGGTGGCCACGATGACCGTGGACGAGCGCACCCGGCAGCCCTTCGGACTTTTGCATGGTGGTGCATCGGTGGCGCTGGCCGAGACGGTGGCGTCATTCGGCGCGGTATCGAGGGTGGATCGCACGCGGTTTGCCGCGGTGGGGCTGGAGATCAATGCCAATCATGTGCGCGGCGTGCGCAGCGGCGTGGTGCGCGCGGTGGCGGTGCCACTGCATGTGGGACGCACCACGCAGGTGTGGTCCATCGAGATTCGCGACGCGGAGGGGCGGCTGGTGTGCGTGAGCCGGTGCACCCTGGCCATCGTTCCGCTGAACCCGACTGACTCAGTGGCGCCGGCTACGCAGGGCGCGTTCGATGCTCTCCACCAGCACCTGTGAGGAGAAGGGTTTCTGGATGATCGGCAGCGAGATGCGGGACGTTCCCGATTCGTCGTGGCCCCACGCTCGTTCGTCGGTGTAACCCGTCATCACAACCACCGGCGTGGTGCTGCCGCGGGCGGCGAGATTTCGTGCGAGTTCGTGTCCAGTCATGCGCGGCATGATGGCATCGGTGAGGATCACGTCGAAGGGTCGTTCGGCGTCGTCGATCATGAGCAGCGCGGTGCGCCCGTTGTCGGCCTCGGTCACATCGTAGCCTGCCGCGCGCAGGATGCGCGCGGCGAGCGAGCGCACGGACGGCTCGTCCTCGACGACGAGCACCCGCCGGCCAGCGGTTGGCAGCGACAGGGCCACGTCCGCCTGCGCGTCGTCTCTTTTCGGGCCGTCGTGCAGCGGGAGAAAGACATGGAAGGCCGATCCCTGGTTGAGCGCGGACTCCACTGTCACCACACCGCCCGACTGCGCGACGATGCCATCCACTGTGGCGAGACCCAGCCCGGTGCCTGCGCCCACGGCCTTCGTGGTGTAGAACGGCTCGAAGATCCGTTGGCGAACTGCGTCCGTCATTCCCGAACCTGTGTCGCGCACTGTCAACCGCACATAACGACCCGGCTGCACATCGTCACGGCCCATCGCCCCGGCGCGCAGCTCCTCGAGCTGTGTGGAGATGGTGAGCGTACCGCCGCGCGGCATGGCATCGCGCGCATTCACGGCGAGATTCACGAGAACCTGCTCCACCTGACCCGCGTCAGCGAGCAGTTGCACCGGCGCGCTCGAGAGATCCAGCGCGAGAGCCACATCCTCGCCGATGAGACGACGCAACATGCGCGAGACATCCGCGATCACATCGTGCAGGTCGAGCACCTGGGGCGCGAGCACCTGCTGACGGCTGAACGCCAGGAGCTGACGGGTGAGTGCCGCTCCGCGGGCGGAGGCCTTCTGGATCTCGTCGAGATCCGCGTGGTTCTCGTCCCCGTCGGCGAGCGCATCGCGCAGCAGCTCGGAGCTCACGTGAACCACCGTGAGGATGTTGTTGAAGTCGTGGGCCACGCCGGCGGCAAGTTGCCCCACGGCCTCCATCTTCTGCGACTGCCGGAGCTGCTCCTCGGTGCGTCGACGTTCCGATACATCCTCGGAGATGCCAATCACGCCGATCAGTGTCCCGTCGTCGTCGAGGATGGGGGAGTTGGAGACGTGCGCAAGGAAAGTGCTGCCGTCACGGCGCCGCAGCAGGATGTCTCCACCCCATCTGGAGCCACGGACGACGCTGCTCAGGATATGGCGTGCGTCGTCGGCAGACTCCGTCGCGGTGAGATCGAGGACGCTGCGTCCGATGGCCTCAGCGTGACTCCACCCGTACAAGCGCTCGGCGAACCGGTTCCAGAAGATGATGACACCGTTGGGATCCGTGGCGATCACCGCCTGCTGGACGACATCGAGCAATTGCGCCTGGAAATGGAGCACGCGTTCGGTGCGCATGCGTTCGGTCACGTCTCGCAGGCTGGCCAGGCGGGCGAGGCGGCCAGCGTACACTACCTCATGCACCGTCACCTCCATATCCATCATCGAGCCATTCTTCGCCGTGTGCCGTCTCACTACAGAATCTGCCGCACCCGTCTCACCCGCCGAGAGCGACAACAGCGGTTCCGAAAAGATTTCGTGGTCAGTGAGGGCAAGGAACTCCTCGCGGACGTATCCGTACTGCGCCACCGCCGCGTCGTTCACCGCCAGGATGTGGCGGCTGCCGACGTCGATCACAACGCATGGCACTGGATTGAGGTTGAACATGAGCTGGAAGCCGCGCTCGTTTCGCGCAGCCCGCGCGGCGCGCACGAGGGCCGTGCAGACTGCCACCAGCTCGCCAGGGTGAACCGGGTGCGTGAGATAGGCGTCACCTCCCCCGTGCAGCCCCTTGGTGCGGATGTCCACGCTCGTGGCATCTGCAGAGATCAGCAGCACTGGAGTCGTGGCATGGATGGTGTCTTCCTTCAGCTCGGCGCAGAAGTCGAAGCCATGCATGTCCGGCAGGTTGACGTCGAGCACCACCAGATCGGGGAGGGTGCTCATGAGCCCCCGCGCCGTCGCGGCGTCAGCGGCTTCCAGAACCTGGAATCCGCCTGCACGCAGAATCCTCGCGACCGCGTAGCGATTGGCATCGGAATCGTCGACGACGAGCACGGTGCCAGCGCGGTCCACGGGACTCTGCTCTGTGAGGTGTTCCATTGCAGAAGGGAGAAGCAACGTGACCCGGGGACGATCAGCTACCGGGGACCCTGGGGGCAGTCGGGAGACGAGATTGCACCGATAACGAGACCGTTGGTACTCAAGTGTGCAGGGAACCGCCCTCCTGCAGTCTCGGGTTTCCGCGCGAAATGTTCAGACCGATGATGCAGAGCGCCAGCCACCCACCACCCGTGATGAAGCCTCCAAGCACATCGCTGGGGTAGTGAACACCCAGGTAAACGCGGCTGAAGCCGACCAGCAAGGCGACCAGAACGCCCCCCGCATAAACCGCCACTTTTCGGCCACCATGGAGATCCTTGAGCGCCACGAGAATGTATGCCAGGCCGACGTAACACAACGTCGCGCCGACGGTGTGCCCGCTGGGGAAGCTGTACGAGTTACCGTGGAGATACCTCGCGCTGTAGATGGGGCGCGTGCGGTGGATGCTCAGTTTCAGGATGGTCTCGATAAGCTTGCCGCCAACGAGCGCCGCGATCCAGAAGATCAGCAGGAGGCGCTGCCCGCCCCTCCAGAGCAGGATGGCCAGGACGAGGAACACCGCGTACACGCCATACTGCCCCAGGTCCGTGATCCAGGAGAACGCCGTGAGCCATCCCGGCAGCGCATGCGAATGGATCCAGTCGGATACGCCCAAGTCGAACGCCACGACGGCCGCATTGTCGAGAATCCCGTCGATCAGCTCCGCCATGACCCAGATGCAACCGCCAATGAAGGCCAGTGCCACGGTGGCTTGCAGCCCCAGGTACGCGTGCGGGTTGAACCGCGCAGCCATGAAGCGGCTCGCCCGTGAGCCCCAGCGTTCGGAGAGAGTCATCCAGCGGGTCACTGCAATGGTCTTGCCGCGGTTCGGGTCGCCGTGCGACCTGCGTGGCAGTGAAGGTCGCCGTGTTAGTAGCTTCGCATCCTCCTCGTGAGCGCGGTGAGTCAGGTATTGTCGTTCGTCTGCGCGACGCAGGCTGCTTGCGCACTCTGCAGGAAAGCGTTCGTAACGGATTTGACGGATTTCTACGGAAACTGCCTGATGGAAACTTTGGGGGTGCGCGGAATCGGGTCGTGCCAGGTCAATTGGAACTTTGTATCAGTATTACTCCCCACCTGCCAGCTCATTTGATTCCTCACGAATCCCTCACGTCGCCGTTAAAAAACTGCCAGCCGAGCGCCGACAGCCGAGCGCTCCCCCAACTAACACAAATCCCTCCCGTCGCCGTTGCCCATCGTGCGCTCCCTCCGTGCCTTAGCTCTACTCCTCGCCGGCGCGCTCCTCCTCATCGCCCTGGATCGGGCGGGGCGAGCCGTCGTGTCGGCGCTTTCGCTTCCGTTGCCTGGGAGCGTGGTGGGCATGCTGCTCCTCGTCGTCCTGCTCCACTTCCGTATCGTTCCCCCGTTCATCGTCACGCCTGCGGCCGAGCTGTTCACTCGTCATCTCGCCCTCTTCTACGTGCCAGCGGGCGTTGCCATTCTCGCCTACCTGGCCGTCATTCGCGGCCAGGTACTCATCGTTTCCACGGCGGCCGCCGCCAGCCTGATTGCAGTGTTGCTGGTGGTGGGAATGCTGGTGGAGCGCAACGCCGAG
>JBBSVF010000265.1:0-4613 GCA_038233745.1 Gemmatimonadales bacterium | reverse complement strand
GAAGGGCGAAGGCATCGTGCTGAACGAGCCCTCCGTCGTCGCGATTGACCGCGAGACTAAGCAGATCAAGGGAGTGGGCCTCGAGGCCAAGCGGATGCTCGGGCGCACCCCCGAAGGCGTCATCGCGGTGCGTCCCATGAAGGACGGCGTGATCGCGGACTTCGACGTAACCGAGAAGATGCTTCGTTACTTCCTGAAGCTCATCATCGACAACCACGTCTTCAAGGTGAAGCCGCGCGTGATCGTCTGCGTGCCCAGCGGTATCACGGAAGTGGAGAAGCGCGCTGTGCGCGACTCGGCCCTCGGTGCCGGCGCCAAGGAAGTCTTCATGGTGGCCGAGCCGATGGCGGCGGCCATCGGCGTGGGGCTGCCGGTGGAGACGCCCACGGGCAACATGGTGATCGACATCGGTGGCGGCACCACCGAGATCGCGGTGATTGCCCTGTCCGGCATCGTGAGCGACACGAGCATCCGCACGGGCGGCGACGAGCTGGACATGTCGATCGTGCAGTTCATGCGCAAGAACTACAACCTGCTGATCGGCGAACCCACGGCCGAGCAGATCAAGATCCAGATCGGCAGTGCGGCGCCGATCGGCGACGAGCGCGAGATGGAGGTAAAGGGCCGCGATCTCGTGAGCGGGATTCCGAAGACGGTGCGGGTGCACTCCAGCGAGATCCGTGAGGCGATTCAGGAACCCATCCAGCAGATCGTGGACGCCGTGCGCCGCGCCCTGGAGATCACCCCGCCGGAGCTCGCGAGCGACATCGTGGACCGCGGCATCGTGATGACAGGCGGTGGCGCGCTGATCCGCGGGCTCGACCTGTTGCTCAGTCAGGAGACCGGCTTGCCGATCCATGTCGACGAGGACCCGCTGACGTGCGTCGTGCGTGGCACTGGCCGCATCCTCGACGACGAGGAGAAGTACTGGTCCGTCCTGAGCACCTGAGGCGCACGTGGCCCGTTCGCCCCGACTGACCGGACGTCTCGACGCGGTGCTCTTCGGCGCCTGCGTGATCCTCTCGCTGCTCGCGACGGTGTTGCCGGCGAAGATGCGCGAGCCCGTGGCGGCGACGCTGCGTGGTTCGATGGTCGCCCCCCTGCTGCAACTGCAGCGTGGCAGCGAACGTTGGCGTTCGGCGTACGTGAGCAGTGTGCGCGAGGAGCTGAAGCGCGATACGCTGGCACTGGCGGCGGCGCGGGTCCCGTCGCTGGAGATCGAGAACAATCGCCTGCGGCAGATCCTCGGCCTCGGGAGCAAGTTGCAGTGGGGCTTCATTCCCGCGGAGGCGCTGCAGGGGCGCGGGCGCTCGGAGGATTTCACGATCACGCTGAGTGCCGGCAGCAACGCTGGTGTGCGTGAGCGGTCGCTGGTGGTCGCGCCCGAGGGGGTCGTTGGCATCGTGCAGACGGTGGATCCCTCGATGAGCATAGCGCTGCTGTTTGCGCACCCGGATTTCCGGGTGAGTGCGATGTCGGCCGATGCGAGCACGTTCGGGATTGTGCAGCCGTACGTGCCGCCGGTTACCCCCACTGGGCAGGAGGCGTCGTATCTGAGCTCCGAGCGCTATCTGCTGGAGCTGCGCGGCGTGCCCTTCCGGAGCCAGCTCAAGGCAGGCGCGGTGATCTTCAGCAGTGGGCTGGGCGGCGTGTATCCGCGCGGCATTCCCATCGGCGTGGTGATCGGCGAGGCGCGCACCGCGACAGCGTGGGCGCGGACCTACATCCTCCGTCCGGCGGTGAATCCGTCGGAGCTGTCGTCCGTGATGATCCTGCGTCCGGAGCGCACGAGCGGCGGGCTGGTGAATGTGTGGTCGGATGTGGCGCCTGTTGATTCCGCAACGCGAGCGATGGTGGCCAAGGGCATCATTGGCGCGGGCGATTCACTCGCGCGTCAGGCCGCCGTGGACGAGTCGGCCGCGCGCCGCGCCGCACTCGATACGGCGGCTCGTGCCTTCGGAGATTCAGCGCGCCGGGACAGTCTGGGCCGCCTCGACAGCCTCGCCCGCGTGGAGGCGGCGGCCACGAATCCTGACTCGCTCATCCTGCGCGCTCGGCGTGACAGTGCGGCCGCGGCCCGTGCTCGGCAGCGTCGCCGCGACAGCGTTGCGGCAGCAGCCTCGGCGGCCCCTCCACCACCTCGACCAGATACCGTGCGGCGCGATACGACCGGGGGCATCCGCCCATGAACTGGAGCGCAAGCATTCGCACGATCGTGCTGGTGGCTGTGCTGATCTTCCTGCACTACACGCTGCGGCCGCTGCTGGCCTGGAGAGCGTCCGCCGATTTCCTGATCATCGCGCTGCTGCTCGCCTCCGTGCGGGTGCGGCCCGGTATCGCCGCGATCTTCGGCTTCATCATCGGCCTGGCGTCGGACTCGCTGGCGATCGGGACGTTCGGAGCGGGAGCGCTCGCCCTCACGCTCATCGGGTTCACCTGGTCGCGGCTGAAGGCGGTGTTCTTCGCCGATCATGTGCTGCTCAACGGATTCTTCCTGTTCCTGGGCAAGTGGGCCTATGAAGTGATGATGAATCTCGTGGAACGGCGAATGCACGGTGCGGAGCTGCTGATGCAGATCCTGGTGTGGTCATCTCTTTCTGCCGCGGTTACCGCGGTGGCCGGTGTGCTGGCGCTCATGCTCCTGCGCCCGGTCCTGGAGACTCGAGGTTCATGAGCTTTCACCCGAACGACGTTGCCCGCCGCGGCCGTGCCGCGATGGTCATGCTGGCGGGAGCGCTGCTGTTCCTGGCGGGCGGCTTCTTCCGGAGTCAGGTGTGGTATCACAAGAAGTACGCGCTGCAGTCGGAATCGAACCGTCTGCGCGAAGTGCCGTTGCCGGCGCCGCGTGGCGTGATCTTCGATCGCAACGGACAGGTGATCGCCGACAACGTGATCGGATATTCCGTGTCCGTGCTGGCGCAGAAGGAAGACTCGCTCCGCGCGATCCTGCAGCGGTTGGGCGGTACCATCAATATCTCGCCACAGCAGATCGAGCAGTCGGTGCGGCGTTACCGTCGCGCGCCCACACGGCCCACGGTGATCATTCCCGATGCGTCATTCGATATCGTGAGCGTGCTGGAGGAGCACCGGACGCAGTTCCCCGACCTGATCATCCAGAGTTCGCCGCGCCGGTTCTATCCGGATGGTGCCGCGGTCTCGTCGTTCGTGGGGTACACGGGCGAGGTGAGCGAGGCGGAGCTCGCGAAGACCGAATTCGCCGACTACAAGGCAGGGCAGCAGGTAGGCAAGCAGGGTCTCGAGAAGGAGTACGAGACGCGGCTGCGCGGGAAGGAGGGGAGCCAGTTCGTGGAGGTGGACGCCCGCGGACGTATCGTGAAGGCGGCGGGCGCCGCACAGCCCGACCTCGCGCCAGTCGCCGCACCGGATCTGAAGACCAACATCGATCTGGATCTGCAGCGCTTCGTGGCCGGCATCTTCGGCGACTCGCTGCAGGGAGGCGCGGTCGCCATCGATCCGGTGACCGGCGGTGTGCTTGCGTTGTACAGCGCGCCGAGCTGGGATGCCAATCGTTTCATCGGCGGAATCCCGGTATCGTACTGGGATTCTCTGCGCACCGACCCGCGGCGTCCCCTCTACAACAAGGCGTTGCAAGGCCAGTATCCGCCGGGCTCCACCTGGAAGCTGGCCACTACGGTGATCGGTCTCGAGACTGGCACGGTGCGAATGAGCGACAAGATGCCGATCCCGTGCACGGGCGGCATGACGTATGGCTCACGCTATTTCCGTTGCTGGAAGCCGGAAGGACATGGCTATCTCGACCTGAAGGGCGCGATCGCCAAGTCGTGCGACGTCTACTTCTACCAGCTCGGGCTCAGGCTCGGGCTGGCGCGGCTCGTGGCCGGCGGCGTCGAGATCGGGTTCCAGAGCAAGGCAGGCATCGACCTGCCCGAGGAGAAGCGCCCACGCTTCCCGGCCACGATGGACTACTACGATCGCAAGTACGGCAAGGGCAGGTGGAACCAGTCGTACGTGCTGAGCCTGTCCATCGGACAAGGAGATAATTCGCAGACGATCGTGAACATGGCGAAGTTCTATACGGCACTCGCCACCGATGGCAGCGCAGCGCGTCCGCAGATTCTCGCGGGTCCGCCGGTGCGTGAGCAGGTTGTGAGGCTGCCGCCGGATCAGCTGGAACAAGTGCGTCAGGCCCTGGTGGGCGTGGTCGCAGGCGGTACTGCCGCGGCGTCGGCCATCAAGGGAGTCCAGCTCGCCGGCAAGACGGGCACTGCGCAGAGCGGCACCGCGGATCCAAAGACAGGCCTGGAACTCAACCACGGATGGTTTGTCGGCTTCGCACCCGCCGAAAAGCCAAGCATCGTGGTAGCGGTGATGATCGAGTTCGGAGGCCACGGCACGCGCGCCGCGCAGATCGCCTCGAAGATCATCCAGGCGTATCTGCATCAGACCGCTGTCGTCGACCTTTCCACGGAAGGCTGATGAAGGTCGGAACCCGCCGTTTTCCTATCGATTGGTCGCTGGTGATGGTGGCGTTGCTGCTCTCGCTCTATGGGATCAGCATCGTCTACTCAGCAGGCCAGACGGACATCGCCACCAATGTCGCCAGACTGTGGAAAAGCCAGGCCACCTGGTTT
>JBBSVF010000264.1:0-4624 GCA_038233745.1 Gemmatimonadales bacterium | reverse complement strand
TGGAAACGCCCCTCGAGCAGACGGTCGGCCATCGCGTGAGTGGCAAGAAGCTCACCCTGGTGCCGATCCTGCGCGCGGGACTCGGCATGGTCGAGGGCGTGGCGCGGCTGGTGCCCGCGGCGCGGGTCGGACACATCGGTCTCTACCGCGACCACGACACCCTCGAGCCGGTCGATTACTACTTCAAGGTGCCGGGCGACGCGCGCGAGCGTGACTTCTTCCTGCTCGACCCCATGCTCGCCACGGGCGGAAGTGCCGTGGCTGCCGTCGCCTCGCTCAAGCGCGCGGGCGCCACACGCATTCGCTTTCTCTGTCTGGTGGCGGCCCCGGAAGGGGTGCGCCGACTTGCCGGCGCACATCCCGACGTGCTCGTCTATTGCGCGGCACTCGACCGCGAGCTCAACGAACAGGGCTACATCCTTCCGGGGCTTGGCGACGCGGGCGACCGGCTCTTCGGAACGCGCTGACGTTCGTCAGCCGAACCACTCGCGCGGGCAGTCGCGCTGCTGCAGCGCAGCGTCCGCCACCCACTGCTGTGCTCCGTGATCGGTCACTTCGTCACGGACCCGGTCGAACCAGAGCGTTGCCTCCTTTGCGTGACCGACGCGACGCCAGAGTTCACCCACGAGATAGGTGAGCACCGCCCGCTCGTCGTGCGCCACGCCGTCGAAGCTGGCCAGCGCCTCCTCGAACTTCCACGCGGCCTTGCGACGGAAAAAGCGCTCCGCTTCTGTGTCCTGTTCGTCGACGCAGCACCAGGCCGCGCGCAAGAGCAGGTCCGCCACCTGACGGACATCCATGCCCTGCCACTCTGCCACCTTCGATGCCGCGTCGTACTTCTCCGAACCCGAGATCGCAACGGTCGAGAGTTGCGGCGCGAGTTCGTTCCACACATGTTCGCGCAGGCCGGGTGACACGTCCGCTTCGTCGGTGAAGTCGCGCTCTGCGCCGGAGTAGCCGCAGCGGCCGCACATATGGATGAGATACGGCAGCGGCTGCGTCCCCGCAGCGCGCTCGTGAAAGTCCGTTCGCTTTCCGCCAAAGGAATTCGTCGACGTCACCTGCTGCGAGGTGAAGCGCGTGTCGCAGATGGGACAGCGCAGTTCGATCTGCTGAAGGGTCGTCATGGCCGTATCCTCCGCCCCCGGGTTCCTCGTGCTCTCGTGATGATGAAGGAAAGAAGCGTGCCAGTGACCGTCTCTTGTTCACCTTCCGAGGCACTGCTATCATTCCGCCTTCGTTCTGCCCCCGCCCGCGCGCCCCGTCCGTGTGACACGGCGCCGCGCCGCCCTCCTGCAGGTCGTTTCCCGGTCGAATGCTGATCAACCTCCTGCCCGATTTCTTCGCGATTCTCGATAGCTCCGACCGCATCGCCGCTTATCAGCGCTATTTCTCGACCCACCGCCGGATCCTGGAGCCGTACTGGCAGAACTACGTGCTCGACCCGGACGGCCCGCACTTTCTCGACGTCGTTCGCGCCACCGCGCTCGCTGATCGCACCGATCTCATTGCAATGCTCGAGCGCACCGATGTCGTGGCGCTCGCCCGCACCACCGAGGCCGCGTGTGCAAGCCTCCTCGCCCGCGACGTCGACGTGGACGTGGTCCTCATGGTGGGGGTGGGCGCCGCCAATGCCGGCGAGCTCGTGGTGGAAGGACGAGGAACAGCGTTTGTCTGCCTCGAGCACTTCACCTCGGTTGCCAATCCCGAGACGCAGGGACTCGGCCTCGACCCAGAGCTGATTCCGCTCTGGCTTGCCCACGAGATCACACATGCCATCCGCTACACGTCGCCGGCCAGTCGCAGCGAAATGCGCGAACTCGTCGACAGTGCCGGTGGATTGTATTCCTACTGGGACACCGGACGTCAGGCCTCGCTGCGTGAACTGCTCGTCAACGAGGGGCTTGCCGTGCAGGTCGCGCAGGCGATCAGTCCTGGGCATGCGGCATGGGAGTATTACGGGTTCGGGCGGCGACAGTTCGCGCGCATTCGCGAACTCGAACCTGTCATCGCACGAGCGGTTGCCGAGGACCTGAATCGTGCAGGACTGGGCCTGCGGTTGCGGTATCTGTCGGGGGGGATGAGCGACGAGGCCCGCACCGTCGATCGCTACGTGTTGCCAGAGCGCAGTGGCTATTACCTGGGGGCGCGCATGGTGGACGCGGCGATTGCCGAGAACGGTCTGGCGTGGGCTGTTCGCGCGAGTGCCGGCGAGATCGCGCAGCTCGGCCGCGACGCGGCGGCAACGGCGTAGCTCACTTCCCTACACAGAACTGCTGGAACACCACATCCAGGATGTCGTCGGTCACCACCGTGCCCACGACATCGGCCAGCGCGGCCGTCGCAGTGCGGATATGGGTAGCCGCAAAGGCGGCGGGTACCGACTCCTCATTCCATAGTGTCAGGAAACGCTCAAGTTCTGCGTGCGCCCGCTCGATACCCGCCACATGCCGCGCGCGGGTGAGCACCGGCGAGTCGTCCTCGGCCAGATGATGCCGGTCTGAAAGGGCACCACTGATTCGGTGCAGCAGCGCCTCCAGTCCCGTGCCCTCCGCCGAACTCACCCACACCGCATCGTCCTCCCGCCGCGCAGAGTCCGGGAGCAGATCACACTTGGTCTGTACCAGGATCACATCGGCGCGCGCGTTCTGCGGGAGCGACGCCCGCAGCGTTGCCTCGGATTCTGCACCATCAGTGCAGGCGAGTATCACGTCTGCATGCTGCAGATAGCGCCACGCCGTCTCGATCCCCTTCTGCTCGATCACACCGGGCTCGTCCCGCAACCCCGCTGTGTCAACGAGCCGGATTGGCCACTGGCCGAGATCCAGGAGCACCTCGATGGCATCCCGGGTGGTGCCGGGAATATCCGTGACGATTGCCCGCACATCGCCCAGCACTGCGTTGAAGAGCGAGGATTTTCCGGCATTCGGGGCGCCGGCCAGGACCACGAGCGCGCCATCCTGCACCAGCGTTCCGCGTGTCGACGTCGTGAGCAGGTGCGCCAGCACGGCAATCGCCCCGCGCGCTGCGGCGGCAATGCGCTCGCGGGAGATCGGTCCGTCGTCTTCTTCCGGGAAGTCGATGTCGTAGACCAGCATCGCTTCCAGCGCCAGCATCGAGGATCGCACCTCGTCGATCAACCGGGAGAGTGCGCCGTCCAGCTGGCGGAGCGCCATGCGATGCGCCGCCGAGGTGCGCGCGTCGATCAGGTCGCCGACCGCTTCTGCCTGGAGGAGGTCCAGCTTGCCGTTCAGTACCGCCCGCCGGGTGAATGCGCCCGGCTCCGCAGCCTGGGCTCCTGCCGTGATCGCTGCTGCCACGGCGAGCGGGGCGATCACAGTACCACCATGCGTCGTGATCTCGAGCAGATCCTCGCCTGTGAACGATGCCGGGGCACGATAGAGCGTCGCCACGCAGTCATCGATGCGCTGGCCTGAAGGATCACGCAGCTCGCAGTGCGTGGCGCGTCGTGGTTCGGCGGGCGCAGGATGCAGGAGTTGCCGGCCAATCGCTGCTGAATCCGGACCACTGAGCCGGATCATCGCCAATGCGCTGCGCCCAGGGGGCGTGCAGTGCGCCACGATGGTCGTGCCCTCGCTCGCTGCGTCGGCGCCGGCGATCCGGCTCACTCGGCCCGTCGCCACCGCCGATGCGAGGCTCCCTCCACGCTCAGCGTTTCACCCGGTTCCACGACGTGCACGCGCTCGCGACCTGCATGTTGCTCGAGAGTGCGCCGCAGGCGATCGATGGCGTCGAACGCGGTGGCTGTCACGTGCCGAAAGGTGCCCCAGTGGTAGGGCATCATCACTCTCGCACGGAGTGTCTGGAAGAGCGCCAGGGCATCGTCTCCCGTGAGATGCCCGCGGCGGAAGCCCGGTTTCCAGCTCGGCGCCCATCCGATGGGCAGCAAGGCCACGTCCAGTTCGCGTCCCGCCTGCCAGAGCACTCGCTCCACCAGGTGATGCGTCGTGCTCGTGAGCGCCGTGTCTCCCGCGAAGAACGCGCTCTCGTCGTTCGATTCCAGCAGATACATGTTCGCCGCGCTGCGCCAGCGATCAAAACCGTACCGATTGCCCTGATGCGTGGCCGCCGCAGCGTGCAGTCGTACGCCGTGCCCCAGCTCGCGATCCTCACCGGGTGCGATCGGCTCGGCGTTCGCGTGGCCTTTGGTCCGCAGCCAGGACGCTACCGGCGGGGGACAGTAGAGCGGGATGTCGCGGGGCAGGAGCGCCAGCGAACGGAATGACAGGTGATCTGCATGCGCATGGGTGAGCAGCATCGCATCCAGGCGGGGCAGCCGGTCGATGGCCACGCCGGGAGCTGACACCCGTGGCAGGAACCCGCCAAGGGAGTTCTCGAAGTTCGGGTCGGTGAGGACGCGGAGCGATCCGATCTCGAGCAGAAGCGTTGCATGGCCGACGTAGGTGATGTGCACGCTGATCCGTCAGGCGGGTGTTAGGGCCGCCCCCGCGACGCCGCGCGTCGCGTGGGCGTCAGGTGCGTCGGCGGCCCGTGGGAACTGGACCTGTCTTCACCGGAGGCCCCTGCTTGGCGCGTTCGCGTGCCAGCATCCACTGCTGGGGGAGCGCGGCAACGTTCTGCACCGCATAGTAGAGGTTCAGGC
>JBBSVF010000263.1:0-4629 GCA_038233745.1 Gemmatimonadales bacterium | reverse complement strand
CACTCCGGATCTCCCGATGCCGTCTCCTTTCCTTCGCCGCATCGTGCTCGGCCTCGCGACGCTCGCGACGCTCACGCCCGCCGCGGCTTCTGCGCAGCGCGGTGGCAACGGCGCGGCCGACTCCATTCGCTTCATCTACCCCTCGAATGCCCGCCTCGAGGCGCTCAAGGCCGAGGCATCGAAGGAGATCGACGCCCAGGCCAAGCAGATCCAGGTGATGGTCGACCAGGTGTTCTCGTACGGCGAGCTCGGCATGCAGGAGTTCGAGACCTCGAAGTACCTCACCGGTATCCTGGAGCAGAACGGCTTCACTGTGCAGCGTGGCGTGGCCGGCATGCCCACCGCCTTCGTGGCGCGGTGGGGGTCCGGCAAGCCCGTCATCTCCCTCGGCAGCGACATCGACGATATCCCGCAGGCCTCCAACAAGCCCGGCGTCGGCTATCACGATCCCATGATCGCGGGCGCACCCGGTCACGGTGAGGGGCACAACTCCGGCATGCCTCTCAACATCGCGGCCGCGATCGTCGTGAAGAAGATCATGGAGCGTGAGCACATGCAGGGCACGCTCGTCCTCTGGCCCGGCGTGGCCGAGGAGCAGATGGCGGGCAAGGCATTCCTGGTGCGTGCTGGCGTGTTCAAGGATGTCGACGTCACCCTCTTCACGCACGTCGGCAACTCGCTCGGCGTGTCCTGGGGACAAAGCGGCAGCAACGCGCTCATCTCGGCGATCTTCAAGTTCAAGGGCTCCAGCGCGCATGCGGCGGGCGCACCGTGGCGTGGCAAGAGCGCGCTGGATGCCGTGATGCTCATGGCCAATGCCTGGGAGTTCCATCGCGAGCACATGGAGCTGCAGCAGCGCTCGCATTATGTGATCACCGATGGCGGCGACCAGCCCAACGTCGTCCCGAGCACTGCCGGCATCTGGTTCTATTTCCGTGAGCGCGACTACGAGCGCACGCGGAAGATGTTCGACGATGCGAAGAAGATGGCGCAGGGCGCCACCATGATGACCGGCACGCAGATCGACACCGTCATGATGGTCGGCTCCGGGTGGAGCGGGCACTTCTCGCGGCCCATCGCCGAGGCGATGTACCAGAACATCAAGACCGTGGGCACGCCAGCGTGGAGCGAGAAGGATCAGCTGCTTGCCAAGGGCATCCAGCGTGAGCTCGGGGTGCCCGATTCAGGGCTCTCCACGCGTCCCGGCCGTCTCGGTGGCCCGGTGAACGAGGCCACGCGGATGGGCGGTGGTTCGGATGACATCGGCGACGTGAGCTGGAACGTCCCCACCATCACGCTGAACTATCCGTCGAACATTCCGGGGATGCCCGGCCACAACTGGGCGAATGCCATTTCGATGGCCACACCCATTGCGCACAAGGGCGTGGTGGCAGGCGCGAAGGTGCAGGCCATGACCATGCTCGATATCCTGACGAAGCCCAAGCTCGTGGCTGATGCGTGGGAGTATTTCAACACCGTCCAGACGAAGACCACCAAGTACATCCCCTTCTTCGCCAGCACCGATCAGCCGCCCATCTGGCTGAACGAGGCGATCATGGCCAAGTACCGTCCGGAGATGCGGAAGTTGTACTACGATCCCAAGCGGTTCGACACGTATCTGGAGCAGCTCGGAATCACGTATCCCACGGTGCGGCAGGTGGTGCCGTAGCCCCTGTCATTCTGAGCGTAGCGAAGAATCCGCAGTTCTTTGTCATTCTGAGCGTAGCGAAGAATCTGCAGTTCTGCCGTCGCGTGGCAGCTTGACATCGCGAGTCGACGGGCTAGGTTTGACAGACTGACGCGGGGTGGAGCAGCCTGGTAGCTCGTCGGGCTCATAACCCGAAGGTCGCGGGTTCAAATCCCGCCCCCGCTATGGAAACAATGAGGCCGGTCCGCGAGGGCCGGCCGCGTTGTTTGAGGGATGTACGGCAGGGTAGCTCAGCCGGTTAGAGCACGGCACTCATAATGCCGGGGTCGCGGGTTCGAGTCCCGCCCCTGCTATTTAAGTACTAGGACCGTAAGGACTTACGAGACCGCTGCTTTCGGATGGTTGCGAAGGAAGTGGAATGTAGCGCAAAATGTAGCGACAAATGAACGGGGTGCCCTTGTTGGCGCCCTGTTTCGCTTTCCGGTCACCAGTTCTTAGCGCACTGAACACGTCATAAGGGCTTGGAGGCGAGTCGACCCGAGTGGCGCGTGCCGACTCCTTCGCGCGCGCCTGGCTCGGCAACGAAGAGCTGAGCAACGGTAGAGGGTACTCAGCCTATAGTCGAGGCTGTACCCGTGGCGCCAGCCAGTCCCTCCCGCCATGTTCACCGCTCGCACGCGCGACCGTTACGGGGTCCGTGCGCATGTGTAGAATGGTAGCCCGGCTCCGCCTCGATTCCTTCCACCAACCACGCATGGCGCGCACGAAGAAGTCGAAGTCCGACACCGCCGCCAACATCGGCTTCGAGGCCAAGCTGTGGCAGGCCGCCGACAAGCTCCGCAACAACATGGACGCGGCCGAATACAAGCATGTCGTCCTCGGCCTGATCTTCCTGAAGTACATCTCCGACTCCTTCGAGGAGCACCACGCCCAACTGGTCGCCGCCAGGGCCGAGGGCGCGAATCCGGAGGACAGGGACGAGTACCTGGCCGCCAGCGTCTTCTGGGTGCCGAAGGAGGCGCGGTGGGCGCAGCTCCAGGCGCGCGCCAAGCTCCCCAGCATCGGCAAGGATGTGGACGACGCGATGGACGCCGTGGAGCGCGACAATCCGCGGCTCAAGGGCGCGCTCAACAAGAACTACGGGCGCGCCGACCTCGACAAGCACCGGCTCGGCGAGCTGATCGACCTGATCGGCTCCATCCAGCTCGCTGACGTCGCCAGCCGCTCCAAGGACCTGCTCGGCCGCGTGTTCGAGTATTTCCTCACCCAGTTCGCCAGCGCCGAGGGCAAGAATGGCGGCCAGTTCTACACGCCGTCATCCGTTGTGCAGGTCCTTGTCGAGATGCTCGCGCCGTACAAGGGGCGCGTGTACGATCCCTGCTGCGGCTCCGGCGGCATGTTCGTGCAGTCCGAGAAGTTCGTCGAGGCGCACGGCGGCAAGCTTGGCGACATCGCGGTCTTTGGGCAGGAGAGCAACCCGACCACGCGTCGTCTCGCGGTGATGAATCTCGCGCTACGCGGCATCGAGGCCGACTTCGGCGCCGAGAATGCCGACACCTTCCGGCGGGATCTCCACCCCGATCTGCGCGCCAACTTCGTGCTGGCGAATCCACCGTTCAACGATTCGGACTGGGCGCGGAAGGACGACGATGTGCGGTGGCAGTATGGCGTGCCGCCGAAGGGCAACGCGAACTTCGCGTGGGTGCAGCATTTCATTCATCACCTCGCGCCGCAGGGGATGGCGGGCTTCGTACTCGCCAATGGGAGCATGTCGTCCAACCAGTCGGGGGAGGGAGAAATCCGGCGAGCTATCGTCGAGGCGGATCTTGTGGACTGCATGGTGGCGATGCCGGGGCAGTTGTTCTACAGCACGCAGATTCCGGTGTGTCTCTGGTTCCTGACGAAGAACAAGAAGGACGGGAAGCGACGTGACCGACGGAAGGAGACGCTGTTCATTGATGCGCGGAAGATGGGGACGCTTGTGGATCGGGTGCATCGCGAGCTGACAGCGGCTGACGTCCAGACAATTGCGTCGATGTACCACGCGTGGCGGGGCGACAAGATCGCTGGCGAGTATGCGGACGTCGCTGGGTTTTGTAAGTCGGCCAGCAGTGACGAAATTGCCGCGCATGGTCACGTGCTCACGCCGGGGCGGTACGTTGGCGCTGAGGATGCAGTGGACGACGGGGACCCGTTTGATGAGAAGATGCCGCGGCTTGTCGCGGAGCTGCATTCTCAGTTCGCCGAGTCCACGAAGCTACAGAGAGTAATCGGGGTTAACCTGAAGAGGTTGGGATTTGGTGACTAGCCTTGAGAAGTTACCACTACCAGACGAGTTGCCACCCGTCCCGGATGGCTGGCACTACCATCAGCTTGGGGACCTCGTTGAAGATCGGGGCATTTGCTACGGCATCGTCCAACCGGGATCTGAGACGACTGATGGTGTGCCAATCGTTCGCGTGAACAACATCCGCAACGGACGAATCGACATAACGGACATGCTCCGAGTCGAGCCCGCCATTGAGGCGAAATTTCAGCGTTCCCGCCTTCGCGGTGGCGAGGTCCTCCTCACGCTCGTCGGGACACTCGGGGAGGTGGCCATCGTCCCGGCGAGGCTCCGCGGCTGGAATGTCGCCCGCGCTGTTGGGGTGATTCCGGTGCGCCAGGACCCCGGAAGTCTGTGGGTTTCTCTCTGCCTTCGTTCATCGTTCATCCAACATTGCATTCGCACGTGGGCTACGACGACCGTTCAAGCCACATTCAATCTACGTGATGTGGCGAAACTTCCGATTCCCGTTCCACCCTGTGCGGCGCGAGAGGCCATCACGACGATGCTCGGCGCGCTCGATGACAAGATCGAGTTGAACCGCCGGATGAACGCGACGCTGGAGGCGATGGCCCGTGCGCTGTTCCAGAGCTGGTTTGTGGACTTCGATCCCGTTCGCGCGAAGCTCGATGGCCGCGCGCCCTCCGGACTCGAT
>JBBSVF010000262.1:0-4632 GCA_038233745.1 Gemmatimonadales bacterium | reverse complement strand
GGCCCTCGCGCAGGCACTCGCGCTGGAGCATCCGAAGTTGCTCACCGCCGAGTATCGCATTGCCGCCCGTCCCCGTGGACGCATACTGGTGGACTACAACCAGAACGCCTGGGGACGCACGCTGGCGTCCATCTATTCACCGCGTCCCAAGCCGCTCGCCACCGTGTCCACGCCACTCACATGGCGAGAGGTTGAACGAGGAGTCACCCTCGCCGACTTCCGCATCGACAACGTGCCCGCGCGGCTCCGGAAACTGGGCGATCTCTGGAAGCCGCTGCTCGCCGCGCGTGGCCGCTTTCGCCTGGAGCGTGTGCTGTGACACTGCCGCTGCCCCGGAAGTACCCGCCCATGGAGGCGCGTCTGGTGGACGAACTGCCCACCGGAAAAGAGTGGCAGTACGAACCCAAGTGGGACGGCTTCCGTTGCGTCGCCTTTCGCGATGGTGATAGCGTCGACCTCATGTCGAAGGCCGGCAAGCCCCTCGCGCGCTATTTCCCCGATATCGTGGAAGCGATGCGCGCGGTGAAGGCGACGCGGTTCGTGCTCGACGGAGAGATCGTCATCCCGGTGGAGGCTGGTCTGGATTTCGACTCGCTGCTACTGCGCATCCATCCGGCGAAGAGTCGCGTGGATACCTTGGCTGCCGAGCAGCCGGCGAGCTTCATCGCCTTCGACCTTCTGGTGAATGACAAGGGTCGCTCGCTCGTGGAGGAAGCACTCGACGAGCGCCGCGCGGCGCTCGAGACCTTCATGAAGACGAAGGTGCCGAAGGGCGCGAGCATCCGGCTGTCACCGGCCACCACCAGCATGACCACCGTGAAGCGCTGGTTCCGCTCCGTGGGCGGAGGGCTCGACGGCGTGATCGCCAAGGAGCGCAATCTCGCCTACCAGAGCGGCACGCGCGATGGCATGCGCAAGATGAAGCACATGCGCACCGCCGAGTGTGTGGTGGGCGGCTTTCGCTATGCGTCGAAGGGGAAGATCGTCGGCTCGCTGCTCCTCGGGTTGTATGACGAAGGCGGCCTGTTGCATCACGTGGGGTTCCTCTCCAACGTGCCCACCATTGAAAAGCCCGAGGTCACCGCGCGGCTGGAGAAGCTCGTGAAGACGCCCGGCTTCACTGGGCAGGCGCCTGGTGGCCCCAGCCGCTGGAGCACCGAGCGCTCGAGCGAGTGGCAGCCCCTCTCGCCGAAACTAGTGGTGGAGGTGACGTACGATCATTTCGCCGGCGGACGCTTTCGTCACGGCACCTCGTTCCTGCGGTGGCGGCCAGACAAGCCGCCGCGCCGCTGCACCATCGACCAGGTGGAACAGGAAGGCCGCTCTGCGCTCACACTGCTGAAGCGCCCTCGCTAGACTGCGCGCATGGCCTCCCCACCGAGCATTGCTCTCACGCTGGTGCGCACGCGCGATCGCATCGGCGGCGTACGAATTCACGGCTGCCGCTCGCGTCTCGATCCGCGCGAGCTCACCGGCATCCCGATCGTCTTCGTTCACGGTCTGGGCGTGTCGGTGAGCTACCTCGAGCCCACGATGCGCCGCTTGGCCGGCGAGTTCCTGGTGGCCGGGCTCGACTTTCCCGGCTTCGGGCGCAGTGGGTCTCCGCGACGCACCCTGAATGTGGCGCAGCTCGCCGACTGCCTCGCCGCGTGGATGGATGTGCAACAGATCGACGCGGCAGTGCTCGTGGGCAACTCCTTCGGCTGCCAGATCAGTGTGGAGCTGGCCACGCGGACGCCCGCGCGCGTTCGTGGTCTTGTCATGAGCGCCCCCACGATGGATCCCGCACACCGAACGGTGTTCGGGCAGCTCTTCCGGGTGATCGCCGACATTCCGAAGGAGCCCATCCGCCTCGCGTGGCATGTCGCGATCGACTACCTGCGCGCCGGCCCCCTTCGCCTCTTCCAGACGCTGAAGCTCGCGCTCGCCGACCACATCGAGGAGAAGCTTCCCGCCCTCGCGATACCGGTGCTCATTGTCTGTGGGGCACGCGATCCGGTCGTCACTGTGGGCTGGGCGCGCGAGGCAACTCGTCTCGTGGGCATGTCCGTTCCCGGCGCAGCCGGCGGTCGCCTGGTGGTGCTCGAGAGCGCCGCCCACGCGCTGCCGTACGACGATCCCGAGACCTTCGCGCCGCTCATCAGCCACTTCATGCACACCCTCCCGCCCGCGTGAGCCACTCGCGCCTCCGCTCCATCATCGGAGGCTCCGTCGGCAACATGGTGGAGTGGTACGACTGGTACGCCTACTCGGCCTTCTCCCTCTACTTCGCCCGATCGTTCTTCCCTCCCGCCAGCCAGACCGCCCAACTGCTGAACGCCGCAGCGGTGTTCGCAGTGGGCTTTCTCATGCGCCCCGTCGGCGGCTGGATCATGGGCCGCTATGCCGATCGCCGCGGGCGGCGGGCCGCCCTCGCCACCTCGGTGCTGCTGATGTCGGCAGGATCGCTGATCATCGCCTGCACGCCAGGCTATGCCACCATCGGGCTCGCGGCGCCTGGGCTGCTGCTCTTCGCCCGCCTGCTGCAGGGCATCAGCGTGGGCGGTGAATACGGCGCCAGCGCCACCTACCTGAGCGAGATGGCCGGCGAGCGTCACCGCGGCTTCTGGTCGAGTTTCCAGTACGTCACACTCATCAGCGGCCAGCTCATCGCGCTCGTCGTCCTCCTCACACTCCAATCGCTGCTCGGCGCCACCGCGCTTGAGGCGTGGGGCTGGCGCATCCCCTTCGTGATCGGAGCGCTCCTCGCCGGCGTCGCCCTCTGGCTGCGGCGAAGTCTGGATGAAACTCCTGCCTTTCGCACACAATCGGGTAACGCACGCGCCACCGTCGCGACGCTGCTTCAATATCCACGCCAGATCGCTACCGTTGTGGGCCTCACCGCCGGCGGAACCGTCGCCTTCTACACCTTTACTACCTACGCACAGAAGTTCCTGGTGAACACCGCCGGCTTCACCAAGGGCGACGCGAGTCGCGTCTCCGCCATCTCGCTCGTGGTCTTCATGCTCACTCAGCCCCTCGTCGGTGCCCTCTCCGACCGCGTCGGCCGCCGTCCAGTCCTCATGGGCTTCGGCATCCTCGGCTCTCTCTTCACCGTGCCACTTCTCACCGCACTCGGCGGCGCCCGCTCCGATGGCGCGGCAATCGGGCTCCTCATCCTCGCGCTGCTCGCCGTGAGCGGCTACACCGCCATCAACGCCGTTGTCAAAGCCGAGCTGTTTCCCACGGAAATCCGCGCGCTCGGCGTCGGCCTTCCCTACGCCATCGCCGTCTCCGTGTTCGGAGGCACCGCCGAGTATCTGGCGCTCTGGGCCAAGAGTATCGGGCACGAGCGCTGGTTCTTCTGGTACGTCACCGCCTGCATCGCCTGTTCGCTCCTCGTCTACATCACCATGCGCGAAACCCGCGGAGCCATGGAGGACGCCTGAATCCCCTCGGCCGCAGGCGGGCTGAACCCAGCGGCGGCATTCTTGCCATTTCGCTCGTGAACCCTATCTGAGAGTCTGTCATGCGTATCGGCAATGGAGGTCGCAGCTCGAACGTCGAGGATCGGAGAGGACTTGGCGGACGCGCCGGCATGGGCATCGGGGGCACGGTCGTCGTGCTCGTGCTCAGCCTGCTCTTCGGCAAGAATCTCTTCAACGATCCCACAGTGCAGCAGGTCACGCAGGTGGGCGCCGAGACCCGTGGCGGTGGCGGCCTTTCGCCAGCCGACTCGGCGCGCGAGGAGCCCAAGGTGCTCTTTGTCTCCGGCGTGCTGGACGACGCCCAGCAGACGTGGGCGTCCACGCTGCCGAAGTACGGCGCACAGTATCACGACGCCAAGCTCGTCCTTTTCCGCGGAGCCACCCAGACCGGCTGCGGCACCGGTCAGACGGCGATGGGGCCGTTCTACTGCCCGCTCGATGAGAAGGTGTATATCGACCTCGGCTTCTACGACGAGCTGCAGTCCAAGTTCGGCGCCACCGGCGACTTCGCACAGGCCTACGTGATCGCACACGAGCTCGGCCACCATGTGCAGCACATCCTCGGCACCGACGCCAAGGTGCGCGCCGCCGAGCAGAACGATCCGCGGAATGCCAACCAATACTCGGTGCGACTCGAGCTCCAGGCCGACTGTTTTGCCGGCGTCTGGGGACGCTCGGCGCAGGGCCGCGACAAGCTCGATCCCGGCGACATCGAGGAAGGTTTGAACGCCGCCTCGTCGGTGGGTGACGATCGCATCATGTCGCGCGCCGGAGCCCGGGTGAACACCGACGCCTTCACGCACGGCTCCGCACAGCAGCGGGCCTCCTGGTTCCGGAAAGGCTATGACAGCGGCGATCCGCGCGCCTGCGACACCTTCGCCTGATCTCGCTGAGCGCAGCACCTGTCATCCTGAGCGCAGCGAAGGATCTGCAGGAGCAGTGGCTCGTATCTGGTCCGGATGCACGAAGGGGGAGCGCACGTCGCGCTCCCCCTTCGTGCGTCAGCGAGTCAGAGTCAGTTCATCATGCTCGCGGGCACCTTGCCACCATTTTCGGACATCTTGCGCAGCACTTCCTTGTGCAACCAGATGTTCATGGTGGCGCTGTCATTCATGTCGCCTGTGTAGCCCAGCTCCTTGGCCAGGTCCTTCCGCTCGGTGAGGCT
>JBBSVF010000261.1:0-4657 GCA_038233745.1 Gemmatimonadales bacterium | reverse complement strand
TACCACACTGTGTGAGCACAGCAGCTCAGGCGTCAGACGGCTGCAACTGTGCGCGGTGCGCGGACAATGACGCTCGACCCGCGAACACACCGACTCTACCTGAGTTCCGCGCAGTACGAGCCCACGCCGGCCCCAACGCCGGGAGCACCACCGAAGCGTCCCGTGATGGTTCCCGGCTCCTTCACGATCCTGGTGCTCGACCGCTGAGCGGCAGATCAATGCTGCGCGTGTTGCTGGTGGAAGACGACAGGGAGCTTGCGTGGGAGATCACCACCGGGCTGGAGCGCACAGGCGCGCGCGTGCAGGCGGTGCACTCTGCGCCGGCGGCTCGATCCGCCGCTGTGGACCCGGAGCTTGATGTGATAATTCTGGATGTCATGCTGCCCGATGGCACGGGATTCGACGTCTGCCACGCGGTTCGTGCTGCGGGGGTGGCTACACCGATCCTGATGCTCACCGCGCGGGACGCGGTGAGCGACCGGGTAGCTGGTCTGAACGCAGGCGCGGACGACTACCTCACGAAGCCGTTCGCCTTTCAGGAGTTGCTGGCTCGCGTCCGGGCCCTGGCGCGGCGCCGTCCGACGCTGACGCCGCGGGTGATCACGGTGGCCGATCTGGAGGTGGATCTCGACGCTCAGCGCGTTCGGCGCGGTGCAGTGCCAATCGAGTTGACAGCGAAGGAGTTCGCCCTGCTCGAGTGCTTCGTGACGCACGTGGACACCGTCGTTGATCGCGCGCTCATCACGGCGCGAGTGTGGGACGACAATCACGATCCGTTCACGAATGTGCTGGAAGTTCTCGTGCGCCGGCTGCGTCGCAAGATCGACGACGGCTTCGATCCCAAGCTGATCCACACGCTGCGCGGGGCGGGATACCGCTTCGGCGTGTGACTGTGCCGGCACTGCCTGGACTGGGCTCATTGCGACGCCGGCTGATCGCCTGGTACGCGGCGACGCTGGGCTGCATCGTGCTGCTGCTCGGCGCGGGACTCTATCTCGCGATTCACTCACAGCTCAGCCAGCAGCTCGACGCCTCGTTGCGCAACGCCACGAACGAGCTTCAGCAGGCCGCGCGCATCCGTGAAATGGAGGCGAGTGGTGCTCACGGAACGATCGTGGACGCCGTAGACGAGCTGCACATTCCCGATCGCACACTCTTCCTGTTCGACGGCCGGGGCATGCTGGTGAAACCGGACACCGCCAGCGCCGAGGTACGGATCACGGCCGCCGCGGCACGCACCGCGGGGGCGAGCACGCGCGACGTGGAGATCGCGGACGGGCGGATGCTCAGCATGCACGGTGAGCGGTTCGCGCTGCCGTCAGGAGAACTCATGATCGCAGTGGTCACTGCCGATCAGGAGGAACTTGCCGACCGGTATGCGGCGCTGATCGCGGCGTTCGGAGGTGCGGCACTCGCGGCGATCGTCCTGGTGAGCGTGGGGGGCTACTTCCTGGTGCGACAGTCCACGGCACCCGTTGAACATTCGCTCGCCTCGATGCGCCGCTTCATGGCCGATGCGGCTCACGAACTCCGCACACCAATCGCGGTGCTGCGCGCTCGCGCCGACGTGGCACTGCAGGATCCGGCGCCTGGCGACACGCATCTGGCCGCCCTGCGTGGTGTGAGCGCAGAGTCTCGCCGGCTGGGGCGCACGGTGGACGACCTGCTGCTGCTTGCGCAGGCGGATGCAGGAGAGCGAGTCCTCGAGCGCGAACGGGTGTTCCTCGACGACCTCGCGATCGACGCGGCGTCATCAGTTGCGGCGCTGGCGAATACGGCAGGGGTGACGCTGCTCGTGAATGAATTCGAGGCCACACCGGTAGACGGCGATGCACGACTCCTGCGCGAACTGCTGGTGATTCTGCTGGACAATGCGGTGAAATTCACGCCCTCCGGTGGCACCGTTCACGTCGCGATCCGGCCTGATCCGCAGCCGACAGCGGTGGTGGAGGATTCGGGGCCGGGCGTCGAACCGGGGCAGCTCGGCATGATCTTCGACCGCTTCTACCGTGGCGACCCGTCACGTCCGCGCAGTGGCGGGGCGGGTCTCGGACTCTCCATTGCGCAGTGGATCGTGCATGAGCATAGGGGGAGACTCGCCATCACCAACCGCTCAGAAGGTGGCGCTCGGGCAGAAGTGCTCCTCCCGCCGCCAACTGCTGGATGAGGGAGCCTGTCATCCTGTGGACAGCTTCCGCTGCTAGGATCAAGACGTGATTTCATCTCGCGTTCTGCTTTCGCTCCTCCTGAGTATCTCCTTCGCTCATGTGCCTCTGCGCGCGCAGGAAACGCTCGCGATCACGCGCCAGGAGGCGATCTCCACCGCCCTCTCGGCCGGCACACGCATAGCGCTCGCGAGAGCGGACACCGCCGCTGCACGCGCTCGCCTGCTCACGGCTCGTGCGCTGCCCAATCCCACGCTCTCGGCCATCTACTCCAAAGCCCCGCCCACGCGACACGTGATGGTGGACGTACCGCTTCTGGAGGCGCTGCAGACGAGACCGGCGCGCGCAGCCCAGGCCACGGCGGCGCTGCGGGCATCGCGGCTTCTCTATAGCTCCGAGCGGATCGCGGCGCTCGTGGAGGTGGATACCACCTACACTCGCGCGCTGGCGGCGGACGCACGCTTCCGGCTGTCGCGACAAACCGCACGCGATGCCGACAGCCTGCGGTTCTTCGCGCAACGCCGCCGCGATGCAGGCGATGCGAGCGATCTCGATGTGGATCTCGCGAGCGTTGCGGCGGGCCAGCAGTTGAATGTGGCCGCGAGCGACTCGTTGAGCACCGTGAGCACACTGCTCTTGCTTCAGACGCTGATGGGGTTGCCCGCCGACAGCGTCCAGCTGGTCCTGCGGGATTCGCTGACACTGCGGTCCCCGGATACGCTGGCGCTCGAGACGGACATTTCCGGGAATCCCACGTTGGCTGCGGCGCTCGCCTCGCTGGATGCGGCGGAGCGCGGCCTCGCGCTGCAGCGGCGGTCGGTGCTGCTCTGGCCCTCGCTTACCTTCGGGGTGGAGTGGGGTGATCCCGACACCGGCAATCGCCCGCTTCCACTGATCGGGGTGGGCATCGCTCTCCCGATCTTCAATCGCAACAACGGCCCGATTGCCGAAGCAGCCGCTGAGCGGGAACGCGCGCGCGCTACACTCAGCGTTGTGCGACTCGAAGTGCGACAGCGACTCGTCGAGGGAATGCGTGAGCGGGTCACTCTCGTGGCGCAGGTAACGCGCGACCGTGATCTCGTGATCCGCGCACAACGAGTTGCGTCCAGGTCTCTCATCGCCTATCGCGAGGGTGCGTCGGGGTTGCCCGCCGTACTCGAGGCGCGACGCACCGCTCGTGAGGTGCTTTCGCAATACATCGACGATCTGGCGGCGTTGCTGACGGTGAATGCCGAGTTACGGGGTCTCACGCGTCAGGAGCCAATCCCATGATGATTTCCGTGCGGCCATTCACCCTCGGGTGCGCCGCTCTGCTTCTCATCGGCTGCCGCGAGTCGGCCAGCGATGGCACTGGAGCCGCAGACTCCACCGCTGTGGCTGCGTTGACTGCGGTGGCGAAAGTGCAACCGTTTACGCACACCGTGGGTGCGATCGGAACCGTCGTGGCACGGCCGAGCGGTTATGCCTCACTGAGTGCGCCGTCTCCGGGACGAATCGCACGGGTGCTCGTGACGAATGGGCAGCGCGTAGGTGTGGGGACTGTGTTGGTGGAGCTTGATCAGACGGGCTTTGCTGCGGCAACGGGCGCGGCTGCCGCCGGGCTGACTGCTGCGCAGCGTAACTACGAGCGTGCGCTTCGCCTCGCCAACGAAGGGATTCTGCCCCGCAAGGACGCGGAAGCGGCCGCTGCCGAGCTGGGGCGTGCGCGAGCCGAGGCGGCCATGGCAACGCGCGCGCAGAAGCTCTCGGTATTACGATCGCCGATCTCCGGTGTGGTCACGCGCCTCGACGCTGTGTTGGGCGCCTCGGCCGACGCAGGGCAGGTGTTGGTAGACATCGCGGATCCCCGGAGCTTTGACATCCAGCTCTCGCTCGGCGCCACCGATGCTGGCCAGGTGCATGAAGGCGCGGCGGTGACGCTATCGGCCGGGGAGAAGCGAGGTGGCGAGTCGGTCGGAACTGGGCGCGTCGCGTCGGTAGGAGTAGCGGTGGATTCCGTCTCTCGCGCAGTCGCGGTGAGGGTGGTATTGGTGACGTCTTCGCGTGCGCTTCGGCTGGGTGAAGGGGTTTACGGCGAGATTGCGACTGGCGTGCGCGCGAGTGCGGTGGTGGTGCCGGCGGCGGCGCTCGTGCCTGGCGAAGAACCTGGGTCGTACACCGTGTTCGTGGTAGACGCGCGCGGCATCGCCCACCTGCGGGCGGTCTCTGTTGGGGAGCGCACCGCCGAGAGCGTGGAGATCACGGAGGGATTGAAGGGCGGTGAAACTGTCGTGACGCAGGGCGCCTTCGGTATGCAGGACAGTTCCCGGGTGACGCGGGCGGTACCGGTGAAGCCGTGACCGACGGGGAGCGCTGGACGGTGGCGGGTGTTGTCGCGAGCCAGCGCCGGTTCGTGTTCCTGGTGGTTGCCCTGCTCTGTGTCGCTGGCGTGTGGGCGGGGCTGGGCCTTCCGTCGGCCATCTACCCCGAGCTGCAATTTCCCCGCATCACGG
>JBBSVF010000260.1:0-4710 GCA_038233745.1 Gemmatimonadales bacterium | reverse complement strand
TGAAGGGCACCGTCTCCTCCATGATCACATCGAAGGCACTCACGCGATCGCTGGCGACGAGCAGCAGGCGTGCATCGTCCACCACATACACGTCGCGCACCTTGCCGCGCCGGAGCAACGGCAGCGGGACGGCCTCCGGGGTCATCAGACCCTGACCTCGTCCAGCGTGGCAGCCTCGTGCTCGGCGGCGGCGGCCAGCAGCGGGTGTATCACCTCGCTCAGGAACTCCTCCACCTGCTCGGGAGCACGCCCGACGAAACGGCGAGGATCCATCGCGCGCTCCAGCTCGTCGCGATCAATGCCGAAGCTGGCATCGCCGGCGAGCCGCTCGAGCAGGTCGTTCGGCACGCCCCCATCCTTGACGGCACGTGCCGCAGCGATGCTGTGCTGCCGGATCCGCTCGTGGACCTCCTGTCGATCGCCACCGGCGCGCACCGCGCGCACGATCAACTCCTCGGTGGCCATGAAGGGGAGCTCGTCCAGGAGGCGGCGACGGATGCGCGCCGGATGCACCTCGAGCCCGGATGCGACATTCTCCATCAATCCGAGGATCGCATCCGTGGCGAGGAATGATTCCGGAATGGTGAGTCGGCGATTGGCACTGTCGTCCAGTGTGCGTTCGAAGAACTGCACGGCGTGCGTCTGGTTTGCGTTGGGCTCCAGCGATCCCACGAACCGCGCGAGCGACGCGATGCGCTCGCTGCGCATGGGATTGCGCTTGTACGCCATGGCGGACGACCCGATCTGGTCCCGCTCGAACGGCTCCTCGATCTCGCCGAAGGCCTGCAGCATCCGGATGTCCGCGCTGAACTTGGACGCACTCGCCGCAATTCCAGCCACGCAGGAGAGCACCTGCGCGTCGATCTTGCGGCTGTAGGTCTGACCGCTCACCGAGATGGACTCCGCGAAGTCGACCGCTCGAGTCACCCGCCGATCGAGTTCCCGCACGCGTTCGTGATCGCCCTCGAAGAGCTCGAGAAAGCTGGCCTGCGTGCCCGTGGTGCCCTTCACCCCACGGCACGGCATCACGCGCAGGCGATAATCCAGGTCTTCCACATCAAGCACGAGATCCTGCATCCAGAGCGTGGCGCGCTTGCCCACCGTGGTGGGTTGGGCCGGCTGCAGGTGCGTGTATCCGAGCGTCGGTTCGTTCTTCCACTCCTCGGCGAACCTCGCCAGCGCGGAGAGCACGCGAATGGCCTTGGCCCGCAGCAGCGTGAGGCCTCGGCGCATCAGGATCAGGTCCGCGTTGTCGGTGACGAAGGCACTGGTGGCGCCCAGGTGGATGAACTTGCGCGCCGCGGGGGCGGCGTCTCCGAAGGCATGGACATGCGCCATCACATCGTGGCGAAACTTCCGCTCATACTCTGCCACGGCAGCGAAGTCGATGTCGTCGAGGTGATCGCGCATGTCGCGCAACGCGTCCTCGGGAATCGCGACGCCCAGCGCCGCCTCTCCCTCTGCCAGCGCGAGCCAGAGCCGGCGCCAGAGCCCGTGTCTCGTCTGCGGCGACCAGAGTGCCAGCATCGCGGACGAGGCGTATCGTTCACCCAGCGGGGAGGTGTAGCGGTCGTGCCCGCTCATCAAATGTTCATGCGTGGGGGACCTGGCGCAGCCGACGTCGGTCGACGCCGGATCGTCGTCGCGACCTCGGGAAGATAATCGACGACGCGACTCGCAGCGGCCCCGTCAGCTCCCCGGGCGCACTCAGTGGGAGGGGGGCCAGCTTCGATCCAGGACTGCCGCATCGGCCACGAAATCCGCCACTCCGCGGTCCGTGAGTGGATGGGAGAGCACACTGCGGCACTGCTCGGCGTCGAGTGCCACCGCGTCGGCCCCGGCCATCGCAACGGCGCCGAACTGCGTGGGAGACGCCGGCGAGACGGCGATCAGGTCGCACTCGGCGTGCGACCCGTCGAAGGCCGTCCGAACCGAGCGGATGACGTCGAGCGCGTCGTGACCCGCTGCGTCCAGGCGGTCGAGCGCGATCACCACGCTCGAGGCGCCTGCCCGCGCAGCCAGCAGCGCCTGCGCGGCATTGAAGACATGTGTGGTGGCCACGCGAATGCCGTCGGCGCGCAGACGGCTCATGGCGCCCAGGGTGTCCTGCACGAGCGGAATCTGCACGATGATCTGGTCGGACAGCCGGGCGAGTTCCCGTCCGTCCCGGTACGCGCCCGCCACGTCCAGCGCCCGCACGCTGGCGTACACGGGACCGTGCACGAGTCTCGTCAGCTCCAGGAGTGCCTCCCGAGCGTCCACAAGCCGGCGCGCCGCGAGGAGCGCAGGCGACGTCATCACGCCGTCGAGCATTCCGAGTGCCGCGCCCCAGCTTACATCCGCGGGATCCGCGGTCATCAGAAGGATCTTCATGGCTGATCAAGATAGAGCGCGGACGGGTAGCGCACTTCTTCCAGGAAGAGTCCGTGCGCCGGGGCAGGGCGGGAGACGTCGTCATTCGTTGGCGCCTCCAGCAACGCGGCGAGATCGGCGAGCGGGCGCCGGCCGGCGGCGATATCCGTCATGGTGCCCACGAGAAATCGCACCATGTGATGCAGGAAGCGATTGGCCTCCACCTCGAACACGAGTCCTCCTTCGCGCTCCAGCCATCGGGCGAGGGCGATGGAGCACCGGTGATCATCGGTGGCGGGCGCTGTTCCGCGGACGGCGAAGGCACGGAACACATGCGTCCCCTCGATCAGGGCGGCCGCTTGACGCAGCAGCGAAGCATCGAGCGCGGAGCCGACGCTCCACTCGGCCCGGCGCCGAAAGGGAGACTGCGCGAGATCGTCAGTGCCCACGTGATACCGGTATCGCCGTGCAACCGCGCTGTAACGGGCGTGAAAGTCCTCCTGCATCGCGATCACCCGGTGCACCCAGATGTCATCCGGCAACACCGCATTCATGGCGCGATGAAATCGCTCGGGCTGCCAGCGCTCGGGGACGCGGATGCCGGCCACCTGTCCGCGCGCATGCACGCCGGCGTCGGTGCGGCCGGCGCCGAGGACTGTGATCGGTGCGGCGCACAGCCGGCTCGCCGCTTCCTCCATGGCGCCCTGAACGGTTCGGCGATCGGGCTGACGCTGCCACCCGCTGAAGTCCGTGCCATCGTAGTGCAACACGAGCTGCAACATGCGGGTGGACATGCGCGAGGAACCTAGAGCGGACAGGCACGGTGTCAAGCGAAAACGGCGGTGGGCCACTGATTGACTTTGCCCACAACAGACGGCCAATTAGCGAGAGTGCACGCGCCCGCGCGTGGTCGACTCCATTCCCGCTGGATGCCCCCTCGAACGCTCGCCACACTCGCTCACGCGCTCAGCGTCGCACCCGACCTGGAGGCGTCGCTGCTCGCGCTCTCGGACGCACTGGCCGAGGTGGACCGACTGGCGCGCATCTGCCTTGTGCAGTTCGATGCGCGGCGGGAGATGCTCTGCGAGCGGCTGTCGCCCGAGGGCGATGGAGTCTCGCGACTTCGGCTCGAGACCACCTTCGATCACCTTCCCACGCGTGAGCGCACGGCCATCAGCACCGGAGGCGCGTTCGTGGAGATGGGGGATCACTCCGACGAGTACGCCCCGCTTTTTCAGTTGGCGGCCCTCCCCGACGCTGGATCGCTGAGCATTCGCGGGCTGCGATTCGAGGGGCAGCTCGCCTGCCTCGTGGTGCTCTACGAAGCGAAAAAGTTCTTCGGCACGCGCAGCAGCGAGCGCATCGCCCCCGCGGTGGCCCTCTTCGAGCTGGCCGCGGCGCGCTTTCAGGAGCGCGAGGCACGTGAGGAAGCCGTACGCACGCTCGAGGATGTGACGCAGCGCGTACACGCCGAGTACGAGCGAAAACTGGCGGCGCTGGAGCAGCAACTCTTCAACGCCACCGACGCCGCGGTGATTGCGGAACCTGAACGTCTCGTGGCCCTCGAGCGGGAAGTGGCAAAGGCAATGGAGGAGGCGCGCCGCGCCTCCCGGCGTGCGGATTCAGTGGAAGGGCAGGTGGGCGCCGCGGTGGAACAGCTGGAAAAGGCGCATGTGGAGCTGCACCGCCGCAGCGAATCGATTCGGCAGAAGACTCGCACGCTCTATCTAATCGACCGCGTTCTGACACTGGACTCGAACACCAACGATCCGCGCGAGATGGTGAATGGCCTGCTCACCCTCGTCGGCGATGACATGGGGGCGCAGCGCTGTTCACTGCTGCTGCAGGGGCAGGACGAAGAATATCTTTTTCTGGCCGCTGCTCGTGGTCTGGGACCGAGTGTCCCCGCCGGCCATCGCGTGCGTGTGGGTGAGGGCGTGGCGGGCAAGGTGGCCGCATCGCGCGAACCACTGCTCGTGCAGGACGTCGTGGACGCGCGTTCACACCCGCTGCTCCACGACGAGTACTTCACCACCGGCTCGTTCATCAGCTTCCCACTGGTCTATCACGGCAACCTCGTGGGTGTGGTGAACCTCACCAATCGGTCGCTGCACGGCGTGTTCGTGGAGGAAGACGTCGAGCGCGTCCGTCTCCTGGGGCTCGTCATCTCGCTCGTGGTCGTGAACGCGCGCCTTGGCGATCGCGTTCTGGAGAGTCTCAGTGTCGGCTAGTCCGGTTCCCCCCATGCAACACGCCATTCGCCAGCTCGCGATGGGGCATTCGCTGAGCGAGGGCGAATCGGGCGCCGCCTTCGACGCGATCATGGACGGTGGGGCAACGCCAGCGCAGATCGCCTCG
>JBBSVF010000259.1:0-4717 GCA_038233745.1 Gemmatimonadales bacterium | reverse complement strand
TGACTCGAGCGGCAGCCGCGCGCGCCGGTCGAAGATGATTCGCAGGACGTTGCGTCCGCGGTGCGGGACGACATCGCGCACCGTGAGCCGGGGATCGTCCGCCAGCGCCGTGCCGATCCCCACCGCGACCGCGTCCGCGTTCGCCCGCAGTCGTTGCACCGCCCGGCGCGACTGGGGGCCGGTGAGCCAGCGTTGCGCCCGGGTGTGGTCCGCGAGCGCCCCATCGATCGACACGGCCAGCTTCAGAGAGACGAACGGCCGGTCGGCCGACACCCAGGAGAAGAAGTCATCGTTGAGCGCTCGGGCCTGCGCGCGCTCTACTCCGAGCACCACCTCCACACCCTGTGCCCGCAGGAGCTCACCGCCGCCCATGGCCACCAGGTGCGGATCTTCCGTGGCCACTACCACGCGCCGGATCCCCGCCGCGCGAATCGCCTCTGTACAGGGAGGTGTAAGCCCGTGGTGACTGCACGGTTCGAGCGTGACGTACATCGTCGCGCCGCGGGCCCGCTCGCCAGCCGCCTGCAGCGCTCGCACCTCGGCGTGGGCCTCGCCGTGACGTTCGTGGAAGCCCTGCCCTACGACGATTCCCTGTCGAACGATTACGGCGCCGACCTGAGGGTTCGGCGCCGTGAGTGCCCCGCCACGCGCGGCCAGGGCCAGCGCACGCCGCATGAAGACGCCGTCATCCGGCGGTGCGGCGTGCGCATGGGGGTTCATCAGATCAGAGGCCGAACCGGAGACCCGCCGAGAAGTACACCTGACCCTTGTCCGCGCGGCCGGTGGAGAACGAGTTGTACGTGTCCACCGTGCCGCCGGTGGCGTAGCCCACTTCTCCCACCAGCTTGACGAAGGGAACGGCGAGTGCCGCATCGAGAAAGGCGTTCGTCCGGGTGAGTGACTGCCTCGTGTCGGGAATCGTCGACGTGCCGTTGTAGGGCACTGTCACCCCTCCCACCGTCGTGCTGCCGCTCACCGTGGCGACGATGTCCGCCGACGACTTGTAGTGGTCCTGCCCCACACCCGCCGCGAGGTTCAGCAGCAGGAGATTCTTGCTCGCTGTGAGACGCCAGGCATCGGTCTTCACCTTTGCATTGTTGATGTTCAGCGACTGGCCACTCGACGTGCCGATGATCGTGGTGGTGGGCAGATCTCGCTTCAGGTAGCTGAACGAGACGCCGGGCACAAGAATCGATTCCTGCAACAGACCGATGCGTACGCCGTAGCCGAGCTGCAGGTTCTGGTCAGGGGTGATCTTCACGCTGCTGGCGTCGATCGTGGGGATGTACGTGGCGCTCAGCAACAGATCCACACCGCCCACGTTGGTGAGGCCCAACGGAAGCCCCTTGAAGATGCCGATCGCCGCGTCAGCGATAGGGGCTCCGAGTAGCTGGTGCTTGCTGGGCAGGGTGCGCGCAGGCGATGCGCCCGTGTTGCGTGACGAAAAGGCTCCGACGTCCGGGATGTAGCCAGGAAAGAAATTCCCGCGAATCCCCACGGAGAAATGTCCAAGCCCCCCCTGCGTGGAGGCGCTGCCGAGGGTGGCATTGCCACCTGCCACTGCCAGACCGAGCTGCGGGGCGAGGAACTGGTACAGATCGTAGGCCTGCTGGCAGGCATCCTGGGCGTACTGCTGACTGGTTGTGGAGTTCGGGCACACCGGCGCAGAGAGCCCCTGCGCCTGCAGCGAACCCGCGCCTGCGAAGGCAAGACCGGCCGCGATCAGGACATGCTTCTTCATTGCTGCTCCTCGGAGATTCGCACCTGACCGGTACCGCGCGTCACGCGACCGATGCGCCAGGTGTCTAGGTGAGCCGACGCGGCCTGGGCCTCGACAGTCGAGGCACCCGCCGCATCGGTGATGACGACCATCCCGATGCCCATGTTGAACGTGCGAAACATCTCGTGCCTGGCGACAGCGCCGGCACGCTCGAGCTGCCGAAACAGATTCGGTACCGTCCAGCTCGTTGAGTCTATGACGGCGTCGAGCGTGTCTGGTAACACTCGTGACACATTTCCCGGCAGCCCCCCGCCGGTGATGTGCGCCAGCGCGTGAACGCGATCGAGCACGGGCCGGAGCACCGCGAGATACGACCGGTGGATGCGAAGCAACACGTCCGCGACGCACGCGTCCTCTCCCGGGAAGGGATCGTCGAGGCGGAGCTTCAGGCGCTCGTCCACAATCTGGCGCGCGAGGGAATAGCCGTTGGTGTGCAGTCCGTTGCTGGCAAGGCCGAGCAGCACGTCGCCCTCCTCAACTCGATCGGCACCCAGGATCGACTCCTCCTCCACGCACCCCACGATGAAGCCGGCCAGGTCGTAATCGGGCGGAGTGTAGATGCCCGGCATCTCCGCGGTCTCGCCGCCAACCAATGAGCAGCCGTTTTCGCGGCAGCCTGCCGCGACTCCCGCCACAACGTCCTCGACGACCGCCGGATCCAGCAGTCCGGCGGCGAAATAATCGAGGAAGAAGAGCGGCACCGCGCCCTGCACCAGAATGTCATTGGTGCAGTGGTTCACGAGGTCGTGTCCTACCGTGTCGTTGCGCCCCGCGGCAATGGCGACGCGAAGCTTCGTCCCCACGCCATCGGCGCTCGCCACGAGCACTGGTCGCTGGAAATCAGCAGGAATCCGGAACATGCCGCCGAATCCACCGAACGCCCCTCGTGCGCCCGCCGTGAAGGTCGACTCCACGAGCGACCGGAGCCGATCCTTCACGGCATCCGCCCGCCCGATGTCCACGCCCGAGGCCGCGTAATCGAGCGGCGCGGAGTCGGTCATCCGTCGATGGTCTCCTCGAAGGCCACCAGGCGACGGAAGTCGGCGACGCGGGAGCGGATGTCCTTCTCATCGATTTCGAGCAGTCGCTCGATCGAGAACTTTTCCACGGCGAACGATCCCATGGCAGACCCGTAGATCATCGCCCGCCGCAGGTTTTCATCGCTGACGTCGTCGGTGCGCGCAATCCAGCCCATGAACCCGCCGGCAAAACTGTCGCCAGCGCCAGTGGGATCGAACACGTCCTCGAGGGGAAAGGCCGGCGCGTAGAAGATCGTGTCGCCCCGGAACATGAAGGCGCCATGCTCGCCCTTCTTGATGATCACCATCTTCGGCCCACGTTCCATGATCCACCGGGCGGCCTTCACGAGATTGGTCTGCTCGGTGAGCTGGCGTGCCTCCCCATCGTTCAGCAGGATCAGGTTGACATGCGTGATGAGCTCCAGCAACTCCGGACGCCGGCTCTCGATCCAGAAGTTCATGGTGTCGCAGGCCACGAACTTCGGGCCCTTTACCTGCTGGAGGACGTCGAGCTGCAGCCTGGGATCGATGTTCGCAAGAAATACGTACGGTGCGCTGCGAAACTGCTCGGGGATCTTCGGGCTGAAATGCGAGAAGACACCGAGATGCGTCTCGAGCGTCTCTGCCGAATTGAGGTCGTGACGATAGCGCCCACGCCACCGAAAGGAGGTGCCTGCCACCTGCTCGAGCCCCGACATGTCCACCTGTCGCTCCTCGAGCGCCCGCAGGCGATCCATCGGGTAGTCATCGCCCACCACGCCCACGAGCTGCACGGGCGTGAGATGGCTCGCGGATGCGGAGAAGAAGGTGCCGGAGCCGCCGAGCACGTCGTCGGCCTTGCCGAACGGAGTCTCGACGGAATCCAGCGCGACGGAACCTACCACGAGCAGAGTCATTGTGTCCGGAGGGCGAGAGAAAATGACGGGACAATACAGCTACATGCGGTCTGGTGCGCTCACGCCCAGCAGCGAGAGACCATTGCGAAGGACCACGAGTGCGGCCCGAGCGAGAAAGAGTCGGGCGGCGGTGATCGGCGGCGGTTCGTTGAGGACGTGCGCCTTGTGATACCACAGGTGCACGCGCGCCGCTGTCTCGTGGAGCCACGTGGCCACCCGATGGGGTTCGAGTGCCTCGGCCGCACCTGCGACGATCGCGGGGAAATCCAGCAGCGCCTTCATGAGTTCGATTTCCTCCGGCAGCGCGAGCACCGCCACATCGGCGTCCGAGCCGTCAATGGAGGCAGGATCGATCCCGCCCACGCGGAAGATGTTCGCGAGCCGCGCGTGCGCCATCTGGATGTAGTAGACGGGATTCTCCTCGCTCTGTGACCGCGCGAGATCCACGTCGAAGGAGAGCTGTGAATCGCCCTTCCGCATCAGGAAGAAATAGCGCACGGCATCGCGTCCCACGTCGTCCACGAGATCCCGAACGGTCACGTAACTGCCAGCGCGCTTGGAAATCTTCACCTCCTCGCCGCCCCGCAGCACGGTGACCATCTGGTGCAAAACATACGAGGGATACCCCTCGGGAATGCCGCTCGCGAGGGCCTGCAATCCCGCTCGCACTCGCGTGACCGTACTGTGGTGATCTGCCCCCTGCACATTCACCGCGCGACGATAGCCGCGCTCCCACTTGGTCACGTGATACGCCACATCGGGAACGAAGTACGTGTACGTGCCGCCCTTCCCGGCACTCTTTCGCATCACGCGGTCCTGATCGTCGCCAAAGTCAGTGGTGCGCAGGAAGAGCGCACCATCCTGCTCGTACGTGTGACCGCTGGCCACCAGGTCGCGCACCGTCCGCTCCACGCGGCCGTCTTCGTACAGCGATGACTCGAGGTAGTAGCAGTCGAATGCGACACCGAAGGCCTGCAGATCGCGGTCCTGTTCCGCACGCAGCGCCGCAACGGCAAACCGCC
>JBBSVF010000258.1:0-4739 GCA_038233745.1 Gemmatimonadales bacterium | reverse complement strand
CGCGCCTCGAAGGGCGAACCCTGCGCCGGGTGGTCTACTCTGCGGAGCAGATCGCTGGCCGCGTGAATGAACTGGGGGCGGAGATCACGGCAGCGTACCCTGACGGGGAACTGCTGGTACTCGGCCTGCTCAAGGGGAGCTTCATCTTCCTGAGCGATCTCGTGCGACAGGTCAACCGACCGTTGCACGTGGATTTCCTGGTGGCGTCGAGTTACGGCGAGAGCATGGTGTCGAGCGGAAATGTGCGTCTCGTGTATGACCCGGAGACCGAACTCGAAGGAAAGCACATCCTCCTGGTGGAGGATATCGTGGACACGGGCCGAACCCTCAACACGCTCATGGGTCTCCTGCAGGCACGGAAACCGCGGTCGCTGGAGATCTGCGCGCTGCTCCACAAGCACATTGCGGAGGAGCTGCAGTACGAAACGAAGTTTGTGGGGTATGATGCCCCGCACGAATTCCTGGTGGGCTACGGCCTGGATCACGCCGAGAGCTTCCGACATCTGCCTTATATCGCGAGTCTGCTGTAATGCCTGTGTCCACTCCGCCGTCGAACGGCAACAACAAGGGGTTCAACTGGGGAAAGTTCTCGAAGACTGTCGCCTTCTGGGCAGTCCTCATTCTCATTCCCGTGATCCTCATCCAGCTGTCTGATCGAGGCGCCGCCGGCGCCGCGAACATCAGCTATTCCGACTACCTCCAGCGGCTGAACGCCAACAAGGTGGAGAAGGTCACGGTGAGCGCCGGGAAGAATGTCACCGGGACGTTCACCGAGCCGCAGACGATCAACAGCAAACCGGTCAAGGCGTTCAGCACGCAGTTTCCTGCGGCGAACTCCGAGGCCGAGATCGAGCGACTGCAGTCGAAGAATGTGCAGATCACCTCGGAGGACCCTCGGCCCGGCGTGATGTCGTACATCGTTGGCGCGCTGCCCTGGCTGCTGCTGTTCGGCTTCTATCTCTTCATCTTCCGCCAGATGCAGGCGGGGGGAAACAAGGCGTTCTCCTTCGGGAAGTCAAAGGCCAAGCTGCTCACCGGTGACACGCCGAAGGTCACCTTTGCCGACGTGGCTGGCGCGGACGAGGCGAAGATCGAGCTGCAGGAGATCATCGAGTTCCTGAAGGACCCCCAGAAGTTCACGCGTCTGGGTGGCCGCTTGCCGAAGGGGTGTCTGCTGGTGGGACCACCCGGCACGGGCAAGACGCTGCTGGCGCGCGCTGTCGCCGGAGAAGCGGCGCGCCCGTTCTTCTCGATGTCGGGGTCCGACTTCGTGGAGATGTTCGTGGGCGTGGGCGCGAGCCGCGTGCGGGATCTGTTCGAGCAGGGCAAGGCGCAGGCGCCGTGCATCATCTTCATCGATGAGATCGACGCCGTGGGTCGTCACCGCGGCGCTGGGCTGGGCGGAGGGCATGACGAGCGCGAGCAGACACTCAACCAGCTCCTTGTGGAGATGGATGGGTTCGAGAGCAATGATGGCGTCATCATGATTGCCGCCACCAACCGTCCGGATGTGCTGGACCCCGCGTTGATGCGCCCGGGCCGGTTCGACCGGCAGATCGTGGTGGATTCCCCCGACCTGCGTGGGCGCGAGGGGATCCTGAGGGTGCACCTGCGCAACAAGCCGGTGGCCGCGGACGTGGACGTCAACAAGCTCGCCCGGGGCACGCCCGGCATGGCGGGTGCCGACCTGGCCAACCTGGTGAACGAAGGTGCGCTGCTGGCGGCGCGCCGCAATCACGACAAGATCTACATGCGTGATTTCGAGGAGGCCAAGGACAAGGTGATGATCGGGGCCGAACGTCGGTCGTATGTGATGAAGGACGAGGAGCGCCGCAAGACCGCCTTCCATGAGGGGGGGCACGCCCTCTGCGCGATTCTCATCAAGGGCAACGATCCACTGCACAAGGTCACGATCATTCCTCGCGGACGCGCACTCGGCATCGCCTTCACACTGCCCGAAGATGATCGGGTCTCCATCACCCGCGACCAGCTGGAGGCCGATCTGGCCATGACGTATGGCGGGCGTGTAGCGGAAGAGTTGATCTATGGGCATGGTGGTGTCACCACCGGAGCGTCGAGCGACATCCAGCAGGCCACGAAGATCGCGCGTCGGTACGTGACGCAGTGGGGATTGTCCGACACGATCGGACCAGTGCTGGTCGGCGACAACGAGCAGGAGCTGTTCCTTGGCCGGGAGATCCAGAGCCGGCGCGAAGTGTCCGAAAAGACAGCGGAGTTGGTCGACGCTGAAGTGCTGCGAGTGATCCGGGCGGCGTACGAGCGCGCGCGCGAAGCGCTCACGACGAACCTCGATGCGCTGCATCGGGTGGCGGCGGCGCTGCTGGAGCGTGAGACGTTGACCGGTGAGGAAGTCGCCATGCTCTCGCGTGGAGAAATCCTCCCGCCGATGCCCCCCTCGGAGAACCCTCCGCCGTCCCCGCCCGCCGCCTCGCCGGCGCTGGTGATCGAGCCGCGACGCGCGCCACCGCTGCTGGGTGGTCCGGAGCCTTCGCCGGCGTGACGGACTGCGCCTGATCCGTGCGCGACTGGCCGCCTTCTCCAGGGCGGCCAGTGGTGTATCGGGGAGGCACGTCACCGGCCATCGCGCTATTCTTCCGCGCATGACGCCCGCCTGGCTCGTGCGCGACCGGCGCATTCCGCTCGACCGACCGCTCGTGATGGGCGTGCTCAATGTCACGCCCGACAGCTTCAGCGACGGAGGCGTGTACGCCACGTTCGATGCGGCGCTGTCGCGCGCAACGCGGATGGTGGAGGAAGGCGCGGACCTGATCGATGTGGGAGGCGAATCGACGCGTCCGCAGACAGCCGTGGCGGTGGCAGCCGATGAGGAGTGCCGCCGAGTGCTACCCGTGGTGCGTGCGCTGGCCGATCGCTTCCCGACGATCGCGATCAGTGTGGATACCTCCAAGAGCGCCGTGGCACGTGCGGCGCTGGAGGCGGGAGCGCACATCGTGAACGACGTGAGCGCGATGCGCCTGGACAGTGCGATGGGGGCAGTGGTGGCAGAGGCAGGAGCAGGGGTGGTGCTCATGCACTCCCGAGGCGACGTGTCGTCCATGGGGACGTACGAGCATGCGGAGTACAGCGGCGACCCGCTCGATGCTGTCACGTTGGAGTTGCGCGTCGCCCTGCACCGTGCGCGCGAGGCGGGCGTGGTGGATGCCGCCATCGTGCTGGACCCCGGCATCGGATTCGCCAAGCGCACGGCGCATTCGCTGAGGGTCCTGGCGGGGCTGGGGCAGGTGTTGTCGTTGGGCTTCCCCGTGATGGTGGGCGTGTCACGCAAGCGGTTCATCGGAGAGCTGTCGGGGGTGGCGCATCCCGCGGCGCGGATGGCGGGCAGCGTGGGCGCAGCGGTCGTGGCGCTCACGCGCGGGGCGTCCATCTTTCGCGTGCACGACGTGGGGGCTACCCGTGAGGCGCTGGACGTGGCGGCGGCGATTCTGGCGTCGCCGGCGGCATGAACGAACTCGCCCAGCTCACGCTGCTGCATCCGGGATGGCGCGATCTCCTGGAGATTGTGCTTGTGGCGTATGTGATCTATCGGGTGCTGCTGCTTTTTCACGGCACGCGCACCCTGCAGATCGTGAGCGGGTTGGCAATGCTGCTCGCTGCCTACGCGGCGGCATGGCTGCTCAAGCTCTCGATGATCACCTACCTGCTGGCCTTCGTGTTCCAGTACGGCGCACTGGCGTTGCTCGTGGTGTTTGCGCCGGAGTTGCGTGCCGCCCTGGCCCACCTGGGGCAGGCGCGCTTTGCACAGCTCTTCAGCCATCTGGAGCCGCGCGAGATCGCGGAGGAAGTGGCGGATGCTGTGGATCGGCTGAGCCGGTCGTCGATCGGGGCAATCATCGCGCTGGAGCGCCAGGTCCCACTGGATTCCTTCGCGGAGTCCGGCTCGGCGCTCGAGGCTCGGGTGAGCGCGGATCTCCTCATGACGATCTTCACTCCGTACTCACCGCTGCATGATGGCGCGGTGCTGATCCGGGACGACTCGATCATCGCGGCGGGATGCATTCTGCCGCTGTCGCAGCAGCCGATCACCGATCGCGCGCTGGGCACTCGCCATCGCGCGGCGCTCGGACTGGCAGACGAGACCGATGCGGTGGTGATCGTCGTGAGTGAAGAGCGATCCACCGTGAGTGTGGCAGAGCGGGGACAGCTCTGGCGCGATGTGTCGGCGCAGGAGCTGGGCGAGCTGCTGCAGGGCGGGGCACTGTCGCGCACATCGCTCCCTGCCGCGGGAGCCGCCACCTGACCCGCGCGGCCCGCTCGGCGGCACTCGCAGGCGCGCTGCTCCTGGTCGTGTATGTGGTGACGATGGCGCCGGATGCGACGTACTGGGATGCAGGCGAGCTGATTGCCGCGGCATGGGGGCTTGGCATTCCGCATCCGCCGGGCACGCCGCTGTTCGTGGCGATCGGCCACCTGTTTGTGGTGGCGCTCAGCGGAATGTTTGGTGTTGCGGCGTCCTCCAACGTCGTATCGGCACTCGCGACTGCGGCAGCTGGCGCCGGTTCGGCGTGGCTGGTGACGCATCGTCAGCGAGAGCGCGCTGACGTATGGACTGGTGTCGTGGCTGCGCTCTGCGCCGGACTGGGGTTGAGTGTGTGGGCCAATGCGACCGAGACGGAGGTGTACGCCTTCTCGCTCGCGTGGTCGGTGCTGCTGCTGGTGTGTGGGTTCTGCGCGCAGGACGAGCGCCGTGGCACCCGATT
>JBBSVF010000257.1:0-4754 GCA_038233745.1 Gemmatimonadales bacterium | reverse complement strand
TCTGCGAGCGGATCAGATTCATCATTCCACGAACTACCTGTGACAGCTGTCGCTTTCGCTACTGCAGCCAGAGTGCGGGCAAGTGTGACGTACTCATTTTTTGCTTTGAGAGATCTCGTTGAGCGGCAGCAACTGCATCATTGGCTAAGGTGCGAAAAGTTTCTCGCTCCTCGACGAGTGCTCGCACCTCATCGACAAAGTCATCGCTCATGCGCTCTGCAACGATCAGGTCCCTGATCTTCACCTCAAGTTCTTCAGCGTCATCGGTGAGCTCGGGCGCGTCGCCGAGCAAGCCCGTGCCCTGCGCCACGCCGGGGATATTGTACGCAAGGGCGATGGGGTGTGGCGCAAAACTCAGCAGGTGCGGGGACCGGTTGGCCCCGCACCCGCCCTCCCTTCTACTGCTTCACCATCTCCTTGCCGCAGCAGCAGCGCGGATTCTGGTTGCCGCCGCAGTCGGGGCTGGCGCTGCGGGTGACCGTCACCTGACAGCCGCAGTCGGTGTCGGGGCAGTTGTAGACTTCGCCTTGCTCGAGAGCCATGGTTCTCCTCCTGAGTGAGTGTGCGCTCCTTCTGGTAATGATCCCCGCGGGAGCGTTGACGCGGGAGATCGATCGTTCATCTTGTCGGCTCGGGCTCCAGAGCTTCGAGGATGGGGCAGCTGCCGTTCCCCCTCCGTTTCGGCAGGCGCCGAGCAACTCTGTGATTTCCCGCAGCGAAAAGCCGAGCTCCTTGGCGCGGAAAATGAAGCCGAGACGACGCACGGTGTCCGCCGGGTACTGGCGGTAGCCGGAAACGGTGCGAGGCGGATCAGGGATTAGCCCCCGCCGCTCATAGAAGCGGATGGTTTCCACTCCGGTGTCGGCCTGCTTCGCGATCTGTCCTATGGTCATCATCATTCCATTCTCCGCGGGTATGCCCCCAAGCTAAACCCTGTACCCCGGTACGGAGTCAACCCTTGACCCCGGACCATACTCCAGGTTTACCATGAGCCTACCCCGGCAAGGAGGCGGGAAATTCACCACGCGAATGGGAACGTCATGATGGAAACGATCCGAATCAAAATCGAGGGAATGCACTCCGACGGCTGCGTGAGCCAGGTGAAGTCGCTGCTGGAGAAGGAGCATGGGGTCCGCGAAGGGGAGGTATCCTGCCCGGCCGGAGAGGCCCGAGTGAAGTACAACGAGCACACCGTCGGCGCCGACCGGCTCCGGCAGGTGATCCTGCAGACGGAAACGAGCAACCGTCTGGAGAGGGGCGGCACAGTTTTCGAGATCGTTTCCGAGGGCGCGCCGATCTCGCCCTTCCATCTGCTGGCGCTGCCGTTCGGGGGCTGAGCACTCGTGGACCTTTGGGCGCTCGTCGTGCTGCCGCTCGGCCTAGGTCTCCTCGGCTTCGTGGAGCCCTGCACCGTCGGCTCCAGTCTGCTCTTCGTGAAGTACTTGGAGGGGCGGAGGGCGGCGGCCAAGCTGCTGGAGACCGCCATCTTTGCGCTAACCCGCGCCCTCTTCATCGGCGCCCTCGGTGCGGTGGCGGCGTTGGTGGGTTCCGCGTTCCTTGACGCGCAGCGCTGGTTCTGGGTGCTGCTCGGCGCCGCGTACGTGCTCCTGGGCGTGCTTTACCTCACCCGGCAGCACGGGCGTCTGGTGCGCGTGCTCGGGCCGACGCGCAACCGGCGGGGCGCGGCGGCGCTGGGCGTGCTCTTCGGGCTCAACATTCCCGCGTGCGCGGCCCCGCTGCTCGGGGCGGTCTTCGCTGCGAGTCTTGGCACGGCGAGCGTGGCGCAGGGGTTCTGGGTGATGACGCTCTTCGGGCTGGCGCTCTCGGGGCGGAGGCCGTTCTGGACCGGCGTCGTCTTCGTTCTGCTCGGCGCCTGGTCGGCATATTCTGGGCTTACTGTTTGAGGACGGGGAAATGCTGAGGGGGACTGCAAAATGGTTCTAACGCCACTCCTCCCAGGACGTGTGCCCGTGGAATGTGTCGTTTGCGCGTGAGGCGCGTGAGTCGGCGTTTGCGTCGCGCGCGGGGCTCGAGGCGATCGATGCGCGTGTAATCGCGCGTGAATTCCTGGCGATGTCGCAGGCCGAGTTCAGTGCGCGCTTCAGAGGGTCGCCGATGAAGCGCGCAAAGCGGCGGGGATTGGCGCGGAATGCGGCTGTGGTGCTCGGCAACATCGGCACCCGCGACGATGTGCCGCTGCTCGAAGCCGAGTTGGAGCACGACGAGCCGCTCGTGCGTGAGCACGCGGCGTGGGCGCTCGAGCGACTCGGCGCCGTGCGCTCCGCTAGCGGCTGAGGTAGCACAGACGCAGAACGCGCACGAAGCCGTACTGAGCTTGAAACACCGCGCGACAGAGCGGCCTGAGCGGCGATGGTGCCCCACGAGCGCGGAGAGCCAGGAAGAATTTCAGTGGTCCGCGTCAATACAACTCGCGAGCCCGCCATGACGGGTGCGAACCGCGCGCTAGTGCCGCTTGATGCGGTACCGCGCCACGCTCGGGACACCGTCCTCGTTCACGACCACCGCCCACACGTCATCGCCGCGCGCGAACACCGGCATGAAGCCCTCGTGCAGCAGCGTAAGCGGAATCGTCAGCCGGCCCAGGTGCCCGCCTCGCGAGTCATGCACGTCGAACGTAGTGCCCGCAACGCCAAAACGATGGCCGTGCTGCACCCAGAGACGGCCATCGTAGTCGACCGACAGGTACGCGATGCCGGGCTTGGTGTCACGAAGCCGCGAGCCGTCGAAGTCCGACGTCGCATACCGCGCCGTTTGCTTCCGAATGGCTCGTGAGACGGAGTCGCGTTCGGCACGCGGCACCGAGATGGGTGGCAGCACGATGTTAGTCGAGGCGACCGTGTCGCCGTTTGGAAGCCGAAGCAGCGCTGCGCGCGCGGACCCGGCATCGGCGCACCAGAATCCTCCCCGGCCGTCAGCCGCAGCGCCACCGCCTGTCGTGAAAGGATACCGCGACATCAACATGCCACGGTTCTTGCCCTTCGTCTCCGCCTGGTAGCGAAGCGATGGCGGTGCGGCCCCCGAGGGGCAGACCGGCTGTGCGACCGTGTCGCGACGCGCGCCGGTCGGCGTGATCATGCGCCAGCCCCTCGCCGCAGAACCCATCCCGCTCGCTCGCGGAACCGGATCGGCCACTCGCCCGGTGGCGACCTCGATCCACGCGTCCCACCGCATGCCCCACCCCCAGTTACCGACGCTGTGCTGCCGGAGATACCTGCCCGTTGGAGCAAAGACGGTGAGACGTGCGTTGAGCGGATCGTTGATCCATATCGTTCCATCGGGGTGCAGCAGGAGCCCATTGGCATTCCGGAACTCGCCAGGACCCCCGCCCTCCCGACCCACCGTCAAGAGCTCCTTCCCGGCCGGATTGAAACGGCGAATCTTCTGGTCCTTGAAGTCGAGCACCCAGAGCGTGCCGTCCTTCAGGGCAAGTAGGTCGCGCGGATCGGCGAGCGGCTCGCCGTCGTCAGTGCCGTCGGTGCGCCAGACCTCCGTCACACGCCAGCTGGTGAGCGGAGCCTGCGCACGAAGTGATGTCAGTGGCCCTGGCCAGAGGATACTCCAGGCGCCGGCGACGACTACCATACGGCACCAGACGATGCCGGCACAGGACGACCTCCGATATGCCATCGTCTTTCCCTCGACGTTGATGCGCCAACTGGTCTCGTCGATCAGCTGCTCGCTACGTCCGGTGTGCGTAGCGGCACGTGTCCATTCTAAGCCTTCGTCCTCTCGAGAGAGCCTCCCGGCGAACCGCGGGAGCTCGTAACGGGTGAATGGCCACGCCTTGCAGGATGTTTTGCCGGTTGCCGGTGAATGTATCGTTTCCGAGTGAGTCTACGGAGCCGGCGTTCGCTTCGCGCGACAGATTGGACTCGCGCGATGCATGAATGCTCGCGCGCGAGTTCCTCACGATGTCACAGGCGGAGTTCGGTGCGCGTCAAGGGCAGCGCGATAAAGCGTGTGAAGCGACGCGGACTCGCACGGAATGCTGCGGTGGTGCCTGGTGACGACGGTATGGGCGACGACCTGCCACTGCTCATATAGGCTGGCGTGCCCACACTCATGCCGACCTGCGTGAACGCTTCGCCTTCCACTGCGCTCGGCGCCGAGCGTCTAGGACAGGTCGGGCTTGAGCACCTTGATCGCGACATCGCGGTCGTGCTTAAAATCGCGCTCACTGCGGAAGCGATCTGCGAGTGATGCGCACAGTTGTCTCGTGCAGTCGTCGCTCATCGCTCCACCATGCCAATCACCATACGCGAATCTCCAGACCCACCACGTCACTTAAGTCGTCGGCGTTCATGGTCACTAGTGTCGCCCGGTGCACCAGCGCGTGCGCGGCAATCATCCGGTCGAGCAGCTTCCGCCGCGAATAGCCGGCGCGGGCCACGATCGCCGCATAGGCGTCCGCCGCCGCGTCATCGAAGGCGAGCATCGGGATCGCGAGAAGCATGGCGTCGAGCCGCGCCCGTCGCGCCGGCGCGTCGGCGGCATCGCGATAGACACCCCCCTCGAGTTCAACGCGGGTCACGATCGACATAAGGATCGCATCATCCAAGGCCGCAATCTTCGCGGTGATCGTCGGGTCGCCGTCGCGCAGATGGATCGCGACGTTCGTGTCGAGCAGGTACGCCACGCGCTACATCCCCGCTCGTTCGCTAAGCGGCTCGTCGTCACGCCGTTCAATCGCGCATGGCCGCGGCAGCGCTGCCAGCCGCTCAAGCATCGCCGGG
>JBBSVF010000256.1:0-4755 GCA_038233745.1 Gemmatimonadales bacterium | reverse complement strand
CGATCACCGCACCGTCCGCGACCGGGAGTGCCGCGTCCAGCAGCTGCTCACCCTCTTCCACGAAAATGTTCAGCAGCCCCTCGGCATCCGAGTTCGTGGAGCTGTCCCGAAGGCGCTCGGCCACCGACGTGCGCAGCTCGCGGAGCGAATGGCCCGCCAGACGCTCGTTGAGCACCCGTGTGACGTCGGAGATTGCGCTGTCGGTGAGGGTGCCCTGCACCTCCACGAACACGGTGCGTACCACGCCGCCGTCCAGCGTGAGCACCAGCAGCAGCCGATCACCGCCGATGCGCACCAGTTCGAGCGTTCGCAGGATGCTGGCATCGAGCCGGGGGCCGAGGGCGACGCCGAGCTCCTGCGTCAGCACACCAAGCGACTGGGCGGCGCGGCGCAGGATGATCTCGATCGCGGACGAGCCAGCCGACAGGTCCGCATGCAGGCGATCGCGCTCGGCGAGCGCGAAGCCCGCGTCAGGCGTGTTGATGAGTGCGTCGACGTAGGCGCGATAGGCCTTGTCCGTAGGCACCCGTCCCGCCGACGTGTGCGGATGCATGAGAAACCCCTTGTCCTCCAGGTCACTCATGGTGTTGCGGATGGTCGCTGCAGAGACGCCCAACTCGAAGCGCCGGGAGACCAGTCGTGATCCCGCCGGCTCGGCCGTCTGCACAAAAGTCTGGATCACCGCTTCGAGCACGCGTCGCTCGCGAGGCGTGAGCTCGTCGGCACTGGACATAAGTCTAAATATGCTAACGACTTCGGGCGTGCGTCAAGGCAGCGGCGATGCCGTCGAGCCTCAGCCATCCCAGCGGTGTGCACCGGAGCCGGTCATCGGAACCGAGCGTCATCCAACCGGCATTGATATATCGCCCAGCGAGTTCGCGATCCGGCTCCATGAGGGCGAGGCCATCAGTGGTGCGAAGTCCGAGGTAGACCTGCTCCGCCACCCGATTCCCGGGAGTCAGGTGTTCCCGGCCCCCCACCGGATCGACGTCCGCTGCGACGCTCGCCCGCCAGTCCTCGTAATGGCGCACATTCCATCGGCGTTCGGCGCCGTCGAACCCGTGAGAGGACGGACCGACGCCGAGATAGGGAGCACCGCTCCAGTAGGCCGAGTTGTGGATCGCGCGACCACCCGGCCGTCCGTAGTTCGATACCTCGTAATGCTCCAGTCCGTCCGCGACAAGTCGTTCGTGTGCAAGCAGATACTCATCTTCATAACCGTTCTCATCGCGTTCGACGGTTACTCCGCGTGCGACCCAGCGACCCAGTGGTGTGAAGGGCTCCACCGTGAGGCCGTAGAGCGAGACATGATCCGGAGCCAACGCGACGAGCCTATCAAGGTCTGCGGCGAGGTCGCGATCCAGCTCGGACGGTAAGGAGAAGATCAGATCCAGCGACAGTTCGGCGATGCCCCCAGCCCGGGCGATCTCCACGGCAGTCGCGATGCCCGCTGCGCCATGAGTGCGATGCATCCACTCCAGTGCCGGTTCGCTGAACGACTGGGCGCCGAGTGACATCCGGTTGACTCCCGCGGCGCGCCAGGCTGTAACGGCGTCGGGCGTCACATCATCCGGATTCGCTTCTATCGTGATCTCGGCCGCCTCGCGAACACTGAAATATTGGCGGACGATGTCGAGCAGCGCCGAGACGCCCGGTCCGCCGAGTCGCGATGGAGTGCCACCTCCGAGATAAACCGTATCCAGCTCAAAACCGGTCTCGGACTGCCTGATGGCCAGCTCCGCACGGAGCGCTGCGAGGTACGCCTGCACCGGAACGTCACGCCGGATGGCGATGGCGAAGTCGCAATAGCTGCAGCGTCGGGCGCAGAACGGCACATGGATGTAGAGGTGGCGCGTCACGTCGCAATATACCGCGCAGGTGATCGCGGCCACCGCAGCACTCAGGTGCGGCGCACCTCGCCGCTCGCGCCGCATTCCACGTAGCCCAGAATCTCCAGCGTGCTTACTGCCGCCAGCGCCTGCTGGGCTGGAAGGCGCGCCCTGGTAGAGAGCACATCCACATGGGCCGGGCCCACAAGCAGCGCCTCCCAGATCAACCGCTCGTGACTGCCCTCGGGCAGTCGCGCTGAGGTGACCGGTGCGGAGAGCCCGGCGAGCGCGAGTGCGTCGGCGATCGAGGTGAGGGCGACCGCGCCATCGCGCAGCAGCAGGTTGGATCCCTGCGCTTGCGGCATGTCGATAGGACCTGGCACCGCGGCGACCACACGACCAAGCTCCAGCGCATGATCGGCGGTGATCAGCGCTCCCGATTTGAATCCCGCCTCGGTGACGATCACGATGTGCGCGAGCGCGGCGATGATCCGGTTCCGGCGTGGAAAGGATCCGCCGTGGGCAGCGTTGGCGGGCGCCAGCTCACTCACGAGCAGTCCGGCGGACGCAATTTGACGCTGCAGCGCGGCGTGACCGCGTGGGTAGACCACCTCCACACCGGTACCCAGCACGGCGCAGGTCGCGCCATTCACCTCCAGCGCCGCACGGTGCGCGGCGGCGTCGATCCCCCGCGCGAGTCCGCTGATCACACAGGCCCCGGCCCGCGCCAGCGCTCTGCTCAACTGCGCCGTCGTGCGTTCTCCATACGGCGACGCGGTGCGCGTGCCCACGATCGCCACGCAGGGCAGATCCAGCACTGACCGAACACCTTCGATCCAGAGCGGATCGGGCGGCTGTGACAGATCGCGAAGTCGCGCTGGATAGGCGACGTCGCCGGTGGCGAGCGACTCAATCACCGTGCGTCACCACGGCCTCAGGGCAGCATCGTTGGCTGCGACGGTGCAGCAGCCTGCTTTTTCATGTCCAGCAGACGGCGCCACCAGGCCAGCTTGAGCTCGTCCAGTCCGGTGCGGCCGGCGGCCGAGATGGAGTAGATGCCGAAGGCGGACGGGGCCTCGATCGGCGGTACATAATCCTCCCCCAGCAGGTCCAGCTTCGTGAAGACCACGCAGTGCGGCTTGCGGGCGAGTTCCGGAGAGTACTGCTCCAGCTCGTGTCTCAGCTGATCGTATTCCGCCTGCCAGTCCAGTGCGTCGATGGGGATGAGAAAGGCCAGGAGACGCGTGCGCTCGATGTGGCGAAGAAACTGGAGCCCCAGGCCCTTGCCCTCGTGTGCTCCCTCGATGATGCCGGGGATGTCGGCCACGACGAAGGTACGGCCATCCGAGAGCTGAACGACGCCCAGATTCGGCGCGAGCGTGGTGAAGGGATAGTCCGCGATTTTCGGACGCGCTGCGCTGATCACCGAGAGCAGTGTGGACTTGCCCGCATTGGGCTGGCCCACGAGCCCGATATCGGCGATGAGCTTGAGTTCCAGTTCCAGGGTGCGAAGTTCTCCCTCCTCGCCTGGCTGCCACTCGCGCGGACTCCGGTGCACAGACGTGGCGAACCAGGAGTTTCCCTTTCCTCCACGCCCCCCCCGCGCCACCGTGAAGGTGTCGCCGTGCTCGAGGACCTCGCCGATGATGTCTCCGGTCTCCTGATTGCGCACGATGGTCCCTGGAGGCACGGGAAGGACGATGTCGTCGCCCGATCGACCGGTTTTGTTCGACCCACTGCCATGGTCTCCCCGTTCCGCGGAAAACTGGTCGCGATACGTGTAGTCGAGCAGGGTGGCGAGATTGCTGTCCGCGTGCACGATCACATCTCCTCCCTTTCCCCCGTCTCCGCCATCGGGCCCGCCCAGCGGAGCAAATTTCTCGCGCCGGAAACTGGCGATTCCGGAGCCGCCATCGCCGGCGGCCACGCGGACCACGACGCGATCAATGAACATGATGAACAGGGAGGAAGATGAGCACTGACTTCCCGGTCAGGTGACCGAAATTCGGCTCCCGGTGTCATGGGAGCGCACCATGTAACCTACTTGCCGACGACGCGTCGCAGGAGCAGGTGTAGCGACTGCGTGCGGGAGGCCCCGAGCATGGAAGCCAGGAGATCGATCGCCTCGTGGACGACGCCTTCGGAAACGCCGACGTTGAGTGACCCGTGCAGGTGGGAGTGCAGCTGCCGATCCTGTCCTGTCACCGCGCACGCGGCCATCACGCACAGCTCGCGGCGCTGCAGATCGAGAGCGGGGCGGCCAAGGATGCGTCCGTAGCCCTCCACCAACATGGCCCGCTCGAGCGCAGGGTGCAGGGCGCTCACGTTCGCGCGCAGCGGCTCGAACATCCGGGCGTACACCGCTGCGCAGGTTCGCTCGCCACGCGCTTCCATCGCCGTCTCGTCGAGATCGTCGTTCACGGTTTCCGGCGCAGGCACGGGACTGATACGCCGCCACTCGCGCGCCGCGTTCAACGCTCGCGGGAACCCCGAGAAGAGGTAGCTCTGCACGATCAACTCATCCACCCACGCCATGGGCACCACTGGCTGGGCGCTCTGCAGCGCACGACGAACCTCCGGCTCGGTGCCCGCGGCGACGACCGCCGCCAATCGTACCAGCTCCGCCGTCGCCGGATCCAGCACCCGGAGCGTCGACGCGCTCATCGGCCGTCCTCCGTGACCGCGCGCACTTCGCCAACGGTTTCTCCGCGCGTGTTGAGCACCGTCTGCCGAGCGAAGGACTCGAGCCGGGAGGGGAGTACGGCGGGAAGGGCGCCGACATGTTGCAGGACGGCAAGCAGGGCGACCGTCTGCGCACGGAGCGCACCGTCTTCTGCCTTCACGACGATGCCGAGCCCTGTCTCGGGGACAGCGGCACAATGCACCCCCTCGGCGCCCACCTTGGGGAGGATGCGTCCATGGGATT
>JBBSVF010000255.1:0-4762 GCA_038233745.1 Gemmatimonadales bacterium | reverse complement strand
CGATCTGGATGCGCTCACCCGGGAAGCGTCGGCCATCGAACCCGGCAGCGGCGGCCTGATCACCGTGCTCGACTGGCTGGCCCCGGCCGATCATCCCTACCGGCGGGGCGCCATCCTCGGCTTCGACGGCACGCAGGGTCGCGGACACCTGTACCGCTCCCTGCTGGAAGCCATCGCGCTGACCATGCGCCGTCATGTCCAGGCCATGGAAGCGGCTCTGGGACAGACCTTCTCGACGGTGGTGGTGTCCGGTGGCGGCTCACACTCGCCGCTGATGATGCAGCTTTTCGCCGACGTCTTCGATCGACCTGCCGCGCGCGCCGGCGTCAGCGATGCCGCCGGGGTGGGCGCCGCCATCTGCGCCGCGGTCGGCGCCGGCCTGCACCCCGGCTGGGACACCGCCGTCGCCGCCATGGTGCGACCCGGCGTCACCTACCAGCCGGACCCGGACTCGGCGCGACGCTACGTCGACCTCGCGGCGGACCACGACGCCGTACCGAGCTTCACCGATCCGCTGTTCGCCGCGCTGTCGGCGGCCCGGGGGGGTCGCTGATCCCCTCACTCGGCACATCTGCGCCTCGGGGTCACGAGGGGCACGGTTCGGTGGTGATCAGGGCCCGGCTAGCGGACTCGATGCGAGGTCGACTCCTTCTTCGAGCCGGCCAATCCCGGCAGCGAGCCGTTCGAGGCGATCGTGGTCGGTCCCCGTCGGCGGCCGAGCGGCCATGCCCGGGTCCGACCCGTTCACCCCGCCGTGGACCGCATAGACGGCGACGACCTCGCCCGGACCACGTGCATGCCCCGCCGGTGCACGTATCCGGCGCGGGGTGCAGGATCGGCTCATGCAGATCCTGGTGAACACCGACAGCAACGTCTCCGGCCGCGAAGACCTGGCCGACCGTGTTGCGGCCACCGTCGAAGCGCGACTGGAGCGCTTCGCTGACCACATCACCCGCGTCGAGGTCCACCTCGCCGACGAGAGTGCCGGTCGAACGACCGGGGCGGACCACCGGTGCACGATCGAGGCAAGACCCGCCGGGCGCCAGCCCATCGCGGTGACCACTCACGCGGCGACCGTCGACGAGTCGGTGGCCTCGGCGGTCGGCAAGCTCGTGACGGTGCTGGGGCGAGAGCACGACCGGCATGACCATCACAAGGGGTCGGCATCGATCCGGACCGGTGGCGAGGGCGGTGCGGAGCCACGCACCGATGAGGACGTGAACGCCGCGCCTCGCACGGAACCCGACCCGACTGAAGGCTGACTCCCGGCGGCGCCGGCCACCGCCACCGCCGGGTTTGTGACCCAGCACACCGGGTACCCCGGTCACCGAGACGTCGAGTCACCAGTCGTTCGGCCGTCGCCACAGCGAGCAGCCGTTGCCGAGGAGAGCAGATGCCCGACCACAGGCACACCGACTCCCAGCGGCGCCCCGCCGGGCTCATCGAAGACGCTGAACCGGGTGAGCCGATGAGCCGTGTGGCGAAGATCGGCACGTCGGCCATCGAGGCGATCCAGCGTCGCAGTTCGGCGTCCGGTGGCATGACCGGCGCTGCGCCGCCTTGAAAGGCGGTCGCCAGCAGTCGCCAGCGGTCGACGATGGTGCTGGACCATGCGATCTCGTGCTTCGAAAAGCGCAGCTCCGACATCGCGCGACGGGCCACGGGTACCGGGACATCCAGAAACAGCGCCGCCACGCGGTTGCTCGTGCGCGGCGACTGCGCCGCACGCGTCGCTGGTGGCAGACAGTCGATGGTGTCCAGCGCCACATCGCTGATGCTGCCGATCGCCGGGACGAGCGTTGCGAGGGCCCCGCTGTCACGCCACAGGCGGAACGCCGCCCCTGCCTCGCGCACCTGCTCCATCGTCTTCACGATCTCCTGCTGCACTCGCTCGGCGGAGAGTCGCCCGAGGTGCGCGGCGGACGCCGTGATCGCAGCCAGGGTGTCGGGATCGATTGCCAGCGAGAAGCGAGAGGCAAACCGGATGGCACGCAGCGCTCGCAAGCGATCCTCGCGCATCCGCTCGTTCGCGTCGCCCACGGCGCGCAGCACCCTGCGCTCGAGATCGCCGCGGCCATCGAACGGATCGCGCAGGTCGTTCGTGGCCGGTCGCCAGGCAATCGCGTTGATGGTGAAGTCGCGGCGGGCCAGATCGTCCTCCAGGCTGGCGCCGAACTCCACTTCCGCATGCCGTCCATCGGTGCGCACATCGCGGCGGAAGGTGGTCACTTCGTGCGCGACGCCGGCGTCGTCCAGGATGCTCACCGTCCCGAACCGGATGCCAACGGGAATGGTGCGTCGCCTTCCAAAGAGCGCCTGGACCTCCTCGGGTCGTGCCGAGGTGGCCAGATCCCAGTCCAGGGGATGCCCGCCGAGGAGGGAGTCACGGATGGCACCGCCGACGCACCATGCCTCGAACCCCGCCCGCTCGAGGCGGTCGGCGATGTCGAGAACACTGCGGGTGGCGGGGAGTCTGTGCATGTCGGTGGCGAACGAAGAGCAGGTGCAACGCAGTGGGCAAACGACCAGAATATCAAGCTAAGGCGCTGGACACTATAAACATCTGGAGCGATATTGCAGGTATCCCATTCCCCGCCCCTCATGCCTGATATGCTTCTCGCGCTCGATTCCGCTGCTGCGCATCCGGATTTCAAGCGTGAGCTGCTGGACTTCGTGCGCGGCCAGGCAACCGATCGCATCGAACTGCAGGGCTACCTGCCCCGGGTGAAGGTCGAACGCGTGCTCAGGCAGCTCCTCCACGCGGAGCCCGACATTCCCGTGGAGCGAGTGCGCGTTTCCGGCCGCTCGGGCTGCAGCGATTTCAGCGGCGAGCTGACTGTGTTCGCCGGGCAAGAGCAGAAGAGCTTCTCATTCATCTGGTGCTGCGCCTGGCGTGCGGAACAGGAAGGATGGCGCGATTGCTTTGGCTTCTGGGATCAGGCACGGGCCGCCCGGGAGTTCGATTGGCAGTGCTTCCGGAAATGGGAGCTGCTCTGATCCGCTAGAGTCCCTGCTCCCGCTGCGCCGCGAACATCGCGCGCAGCTGCAGCGAGGTGTAGCCCGCGCCGAGCGCCAGCATGGTGTCGATGCGCGCCTGGCCCGGACGTCGGCCGTAGGCGAAGATCGCCCCCGCCTCCAGCACTCGCCGTCCACCCCCGGGATACCCGTACGTGGGCCCGACGCGGCCGCGGAGCGCGCGCGAGGTGATCAGGATGGGCCGCTCGGATTCCACCCATCGCAACACGCCCTCGAACGCAGCCAGCGGCATGTTGCCACGGCCCATGGCGGCCACCACGCAGGCGCGGGCGCCGGTCTCGCGCGACGCATCGAGCAGTCGCGCATCCGCGCCCGCCCACATGTGCACGATGTCCACCGGCTCGGCGAGCGAGGGTGGCGCGATAGGAGACGGCATGTCGAGCAGCGCTCGTCGATAGATCACGAGGCCTTCGTCGATCTCGCCGAGAGCGCCGAGACCTGGGCTCTCGAAGGCGTCGCGCGATTCGGTGTGGGTCTTGGTGACCTCGAACGCGCTGTGAATGCGTTCGCCGAGACACACGAGAGCGCCCTTCCCGATGGAATCCTCGCTCGCGGCCACGCGCGTGGCGTCCAGCAGATTCGCCGGTCCATCCCAGCCAAGATGACTGGCGGGCCGCATCGCACCAGTGAACACGATCGGCTTGTCAGAGGGCAGCGACCGCGCCACGATGTAGGCACTCTCCTCCAGCGCGTCCGTGCCATGCGCCACCACCACGCCCTGCACGTCCGGCCGCGCCAGGTGATAGGCGACACGATTGCGCAGCTCCCACATCCGGTCCACCGTCATGTGCGGGCCGGGGAACTTGCCGAACTGCTCGGTCTCCAGATCGGCCACCTCGTCGATGCCAGGGGTGACCGCCACGATTTCCTCGCCGGTGAGCGTCGGCACGGCGCCGCCCAGTGCGGGATCGTGCTTCATCGAGATGGTGCCACCCGTGAAGAGAAGAACGATCATCCGCAGAGCACGCTGCCACCGTTCACATTCAGGATCTCGCCGGTGATGTGTCGTGCGAGATTCGAGCAGAGAAACAGCACCGGACCGGCGATGTCCTCCGGTGAGGCGATGCGCCCGAGCGGAATGCCGGAAGACGCACGCGCACGTCCGTCGCCGGCCATCGGCATTGCGATCATCTCGGTGTCCACCCATCCTGGCGCCACCGAGTTCACCGTAATGCCACGCGCCGCGACCTCCACCGCCATCGACTTCGTGAAGGAGATGACAGCGCCCTTGCTGGCACCGTAGTCGGCGTGCATCGCCTCTCCGCGCTGCCCCGCCGTGCTCGAGATGAGCACGATGCGGCCTCCATCGGGCATCACGCCCAGCACGGCGCGCGAGGTGTAGAAGACACTGTCGACATTCTCGCGCATCGTGGTCGTCCACCGATCGTCGGCCAGCTCGGCGACGGGCACCTCCTCGGCGGGCCAGACACCCGCATTCGCCACGAAGATGTCCACGCCGCCCAGCGCCTCCGTTGCGCCGTGAATCAGCGACTCCGCGCCCGCGCGATTGCTGATATCCGCGCCGATTGCCACTGCCCGGCGTCCCTCGGCGCGCACTGCGTCTGCCACCACCTCCGCATCGTCCTGCCGCGCGCGGTACCCAATGGCGACGTCCGCGCCTGCCGCCGCGAGCAGCCGCACGATCGCGGCGCCGATGCCGCGCGAGCCACCGGTGACGATCGCGCGTCGTCCCACGAGGTCGCTCACAGGCTGCGCTCCACCACAT
>JBBSVF010000254.1:0-4774 GCA_038233745.1 Gemmatimonadales bacterium | reverse complement strand
GGCGGATAGGTTTCGTCGCCATTGCTGTAGATCGCGACCTCGTGACCCGGTACGAGCGGCGCACGGGTGACGAGCTCCATCCCGGTGCGAAACGCGGAATCCCGCACACCGGGAAGTGGGCCGCCCCCCAGCGCATCCACGGTACACACCGGAGTGCCCTTCACGGCGCTCAGGAGGCCCATCAGCGCCAGCAGCGTTCCAATGAGGCCGAGCAGCAGGTAGCCGACGTTCGCGAATGTCATGACCTGGCTGCAGCGCAAGAAGTGCGGCTGAACCTTACAAAGTCATCCTGAGCGCGCAGGCTGTCATCCTGAGCGCAGCGAAGGATCTGCAGTTGCAGGCCCTTCGCCTGCCGCTCAGGGCGACGCATGATCGTGGGCGAGCGCAGCGACGAACCCGCGATACACCTCACTGGTACGCCACCCCGAGCTGCTTCATCAGAAAGGCGTAGATATCTGCCGTCTGCTCCAGCGACTTCGTGGTGCTCGACGCGCCGTGCCCGCTCTTCGTATCGATCCGGATGAGGATCGGTGCCGGCCCACCCTGCCCTGCCTGCAGCGCCGCGGCGTACTTGAACGAATGCGCGGGTACCACACGGTCATCGTGATCCGCCGTGGTGATCAGCGTGGCGGGATACGCGGCCCCGGTGCGGATGTTGTGCACTGGCGAGTATGCGCGCAGTGCGCGGAATTCCTCGGCGTTCTCTTCCGATGAACCGTAGTCGGGGATCCACGCCGCACCGATCGTGAACTTCTGGAAGCGCAGCATGTCCATCACGCCGGCTTGCTGGACCACCGCGGAGAACAACTCCGGGCGCTGATTGGCCACCGCACCCACCAGCAGCCCTCCGTTGGACACCCCGTGAATCGCCAGTTTCTCAGGCGACGTGTACTTCTTCGCGATCAGGTATTCCGCCGCCGCGATGAAGTCGTCGAACACATTCTGCTTCTGCAGCTTCGTCCCGGCGATGTGCCACGCCTCGCCGTACTCGCTGCCCCCGCGCATGTTCGCCGATGCGTAGACGAATCCTTTCTCCAGCAGTGCCAGCCGCAACGCACTGAACGACGGCGAGGTGGTGATGTTGAACCCACCATAACCGTACAACAGCGTGGGATTGTGGCCGTCCAGCTTCAGCCCCTTGCGGTAGGTGAGAAACATGGGGACGCGAGTGCCATCCTTGCTCGTATAGAACACCTGCCGCGTGACGTAATCCGCTCGCCGAAAGCCGGGGATGGTCGGCGCGCGATACAGCGTCGACTTCCGCGTCGCGATGTCGTAGCGATAGATGCTCGGCGGCGTGTCGAACGAGGTGTAGCTGTAGAAGATCTGGCGGTCGTCGTGATTGCCACCGAAGCCGCCTGCCGTGCCTGGACCCGGCATGACGATCTCGTTCTCAGGCTTCCCTGCCATGGAGAACACATACGCCCGCGTCGTCACGTCCTTCTGATAGGTGACGAAGAGCTTCCCTCCAGCTGTGCCCACGCTCTGGATCGGTTCACCTCGCTCGGCGACAACCGTCGTCCATTCACCGGGGCGTGATGGGTTCCAGCGGACGATCTTTCCCTTCGGAGCGCCGGCATTCGTGCGGATCAGGAAGCTGTCGCCCACGTTGTCGATCACCGAGTAATCATCGTCGCCGATGTCGGGCACGATCGGTGTCCACGTGGAGTCGCCACGCCGGCGGTAGAAAAGACTGTTGCCGCGGTGCTGGCCGTTTTCACTGATGCTCAGGAATGCATAGCGCTCGTCCTCGGAGGTGCTCACCCCCGGAGACCAGCGCGGATGCGCGGAATCGGCGAACACCAGCAGATCCGCGGATTGCGCGGTGCCGAGCCGGTGAAACCACACGCTGCGGCCCTGGTTGCTGTTGACGAGCGCGTGGGAGGAATCCGGCGCCGGGTACCGGCCGTAGTAGAAACCGTCGCCCTGCCAGGCGGCGCCGGTGAACTTCGCCCACTTGATGACGTCGGACGTCGGAGTGCGAGTGGCGACGTCGAGCACGTGGAACTCTGTCCAGTCCGACCCGCCGACCGAGATGCCGTACGCCGCGTGCCGGCCATCGCGCGCCATGGAGAAGCTTGCCAGGCGCGAGGTGCCGTCGGTGGAGAATTTATTGGGATCGATCAGCACGGATGGTGTGCCGTCGAGTCCGCGCTGGATGTACAGCACACTCTGGTTCTGCAGGCCGTCGTTCTTCGAGAACACGTACATGTCGCCGGTGCGGTTGGGCGACGAGTACTTCGGATAGTTGAGCAGTGTCTCCAGGCGCGCGCGGATCGCATCGCGTGCGGGGAGGCCAGCGAGGTAGCGCGAGCTCAGCTCATTCTCCGCGTCCACCCACTCCTTCGTCTGAGCCGAGTTGTCGTCTTCCAGCCATCGATACGGGTCGGCCACCTGCGTGCCGAAGTATGTGTCAACCTGCGTGCCCGGATGGCCTGGCGGGTATGTGAGACGCTGCGCGCCGGCGATCGGAGTGAGGAGGGCGCTGAGGACGATTGCTGTGAGTGTCGCTCGCATGGGCATCAGTGATGGTTGAGTCGGTAGTGAATGATGTCGAAGACGGCCTGCAGCGTCAGGAGCCCAGCCAGCGCCGCCGGATGCACGGCCGCGTGCGGTGCATCGCGCGTGCGGCGGAGGATGATCCAGGCAATCACGCACAGCGCACTCTCGAGGATAAAATCTGCCACCTGCCAGTTGTAGAGCGCGAGCCCCAGCCTGGGCCCGCCCGGCCAGAACGGCTTGTATCCCGTGATCAGGTCCTCCAGAACATGCACCAGCACGAGCGCTCCCGCGAGGTACGCGGTTTGGCGGCGGTGCCAGATCTCCCATGCCAGAAAGGCAGCCGCGGCGCCGAGCACGAACACGGCCGGTACGGCATGCGTGTAGAGACCGCAGTTCGTACGGCACTGGTCACCCTGCGGCAGGGCGAAGTCCGCGAGATCGGGGATGATGGAGGCAACGAGCAGCGCGGGAAGCGCGGCGCGCTGCCAGCGTGCGCGCGCGACGTACGCGGTGGCGAGGTGGCCAGTGACCATCGGCGCAAGATCAAGATAAGGAGGTGCGGGCAGCTGAATGAGTCGGTGGCGTGAGAGCCGGTTCACCACCTGTCACCGCTGTCGCGTCAGGATCCGGGATGCAGGATCCGCGAAAGAAAACCGCCGCCATGCTCGCCCTTTCGCAGCAGCTCCAGCTCACCTTTGTCCAGCCACACCCCCTCGCACTTCGGGCACTGGTCGATCACCACCGTCCCCTCGCGCCGCTCCTTCATCTGCACATGGCAGCGCGGGCAACTGTTGCGATCTTCCTTCAGATTCCGCTCACGCTCGCGATCGGCATTCTCTCGCAACTCGCGGCGCAGATCGGCGTCGAGCCGCGCAAAGTACTCGTCCTCGTTCTGGCTCGGCTTGAACCCTTCGGTCATGTGACGCTCTCCTCGAATTGTTTGATGTAAGGCAAGGTACGACAGCGGGTACGCTCCCCGACAGTCTGTCAACCGGTGCGGCGCGACCTTTGCCCATGTAGCCTGTACTGGCCCCACGAGGCGGCCACCCGGGATGGAGCGCAGGCGCATGGAGCAGTCCGACAGCTTTTCGAAAGAAATCGCGCTCGCCCAGCGCGAGTACGCCGTCCTGCGCGCCGAACTGGAGCAGGAGCGGGCCCGCGGAGCTGCGCTGCTGCGCTCCATCGCGCGCATGCACCGAGCCCTCTATCGCGGCTCCACCTCGGGACTGATCCTGCGCGCCGCCATGGACGTGACCGAGGCAGAGTGCGGCTACTTCCTTTCGGGTACCCCCGATGCGCTCGTGGTGCGCGCCGCCGAGGAGGTGCCAGACGAGGTAGGCTCCGCGCCGAGTCCGTTTATCGCCTCCGTCGCCCGGCGCGTACTCGCCACGGGCGAGGAGTTTCACTGGATGGGCGCCGCGCCCCCGGCCGGCATCAACCCGGGCGACGGGGAAGTCTACACCGAAGGTCTCGTGGTGCCAGTCTCCACCCTCGGCGCGCCCAGCGGAGTGATCGTGGTCCTCGACCGCGACGGCAGCTTTCGCGATCTGCACATGCGCAGCCTGCTGAGCGTGGGCGCCGAGGCGGGCGTAGCACTGGAGAACGCGCGGCTGCGCGACGAAATCGACAAGGCCTACGTGTCCACCATCACCGTGCTGGCCGATGCAGTCCAGGCCAAGGATCCGGACACGCGCGGCCACTGCGAGCAGGTCTCGCAGTATGCCCGCACCGCCGCGCGGCGGCTGGGCCTGGAGGTGGAGGAGCAGCGGGTGACCTGCTACGCCGCGCTGCTGCACGATGTGGGCAAGATCGGTGTGAGCGACGAGGTGCTGAACAAACCCGGCCCGCTGATGCCCGAGGAACGCCAGCTCGTCCAGGCGCATGTCCGCATCGGGCACGCTCTGCTCTCGACCGTTCCCGCCCTGTCGAAAGTGGCCGACGCAGTACTCCACCACCATGAATCGTTCGACGGCAGTGGCTACCCCGATGGCCTCGCCGCGACGAACATCCCGATGGCCTCCCGCATCGTCGCCGTGGTGGATGCGTACTGCGCAATGATCGACGAGCGCAGCTACAAGGCCCCCCGGACATCGGACGAGGCGCGCGCGGAAGTGCTCCGCTGCTCCGGCACGCAGTTCGATCCGCAGGTGGTGCAGGCAGTGCTCGACGCGATCGCCGAGGTGGACGCCGAGGTCGAAGACAGCCGCGGGGACGCCTGCGGCATCCTCCGGCCGCAGACAGCGACTCATGCCGCCTCGGCGGCATGAGCATG
>JBBSVF010000253.1:0-4780 GCA_038233745.1 Gemmatimonadales bacterium | reverse complement strand
TCGGAGTTCACCCACTCGCGAATCTCCGGCATCCGCGCCGTGCGGCTGACCTCGGCCGTCACCGCCTGACCCCGGATTTCCTCCTCGACCGAGACCCCGTCGATCATTGCCGCGAAGGCATGTTCGCCCGGAACCAACGAGATGCGGTGACGGTGCGTGAGCACAGACGCGGGAGTCCAGCCTTCCGGATCCTGGCCCTCGCGGACGGCAGCGGCCGTGATCGCACGATAGAGCGATCCGGAATCCACATGCCGATAGCGGAGCGTGCGAGCCACCCACTGTGCGGTGGATGATTTCCCCGAGGCGGCCGGTCCGTCAATCGCGATTACCATCCGCTCCGTGCCACTCATCCCGTCACCTCACGCAGTGTCTGCCAGAAGCCCGGCCAAGAAATGTCGACGCATGACTCATCGTCGAGCTCGATCTGATTGCGCGGGTCCGCACCAAGGATGCCAAACGCCGTTGCGATGCGATGATCACCCCCGGTGATCACGCGGCCGGCGAGCGGTGTCGCGCTGCCGCCAATCGTGAGGCTGTCCGGCAGCTCCTCGACGCTCGCACCGAGTCGGCGGAGGTTGCTCACGATCACGGCGAGGCGGCGCGACTGCGTCGCCGGCAGTGCAGATGCGCCTCGAATCACCGTGGCGCCCTCCGCGGCAGCGGCCACAACCGCCAGCAGCGGCAGTTCATCGATGATCGTGGAAATGGACTCGGCTGGGATCTCCACGCCGTGCAACGCGCGTCCGCCCGTCACGCGGACGTCAGCCACGAACTCGCCATGCGCGAGTTCACGATTCTCCAACGAGACCTCGGCGCCCATCTCGGCCAGTGTCGCGAGGAATCCGGTGCGCGTGTCGTTCACGCAGACGCGACGAATCACGAGCGCACCGGATGGTGCGAGCGCCGCCAGCGCGGCAAGGCACGACGCAGATGACGTATCGCCGGGTATCACGAGGTCGAGCGGCTGCACCTGCTGCTCCGCGAACAACAGCACCGCCTCGTCGTTCACCCACACCTCCACGCCGTGGGCGGCGAGCAGGCGCTCCATGTGATCGCGGCTCCGCGACGGTTCACGCACCGTCACTTCTGTCCGGGCACATAGCGCCGCCAGGAGGATCGCGCTCTTCACCCGCGCACTCCTCACCGGACAGCGATAGTCGAGGTCGCGGGACACGCGTCCAGAGACGTGCATGGGCAGCAGGTCTCCGGCCGCGAGTGTGATCTCGGCTCCGAGGAGGGTAAGTGGCTCGGCAATGCGCCGCATGGACCCCGCGATGAGACTCGCGTCGCCCGTGAGGAGAACGGGAAGACCAAGGCCCGCCGCGACGCCGGCGATGAGCGCCGCGGTGGTGCCGCTCTCGCCGCAATCCACCGAATCGATGGGCGACACGAGCGACGCGGCGCCATCGCTCTGAATCGTGATGTCATCTGAAAGCGGCGGAATGTTCGCACCGAAGGCGCGAAGCGCTCGCGCCGTGCTCTCCACCTCGGCGGACTGTCGTATGCCGCGCAGGCGCGATGTGCCGGTCGCCAGCGCTGCGCAGACGAGGGCGCGGTGCGAGATGAACGTGTCGCCAGGCACGAACACGGTGCCATGCACCGCCGGACGCGCGTCGGTCAGCGGAGCCATTCCTCAATGGCGGTGGCCATGTCCGTGCGCTCGTCACGGTACTTCACGATCACGGGCGTCTGCAGCGAGAGCCCCTGCTCCTCCCCCCACGCGCCACTGATGCGTCGCGCGCCAGGCACGACCACGGCGCCTTCGGGGATCACGAGTGGGGCCTCCGGAGAGCCGCGATAGATCCGTTCGTGGACGAGATCGAATACCGGCGTGCCGCGGGTGAGGATCACGCCCGATCCGAGCACGGCCTTCGATCGCACCACGGTGCCCTCGTACACGCCGCAGTTGCCGCCCACCATCACGTCGTCCTCGATCACGACCGGCGCCGCGTTGATGGGCTCGAGCACGCCTCCGATCTGCGCCGCTGCACTGAGATGCACCCGCTCGCCGATCTGCGCGCACGAGCCCACAAGCGCGTGCGAGTCGACCATCGTGCCCGCGCCCACCCACGCACCAACATTCACGTACATGGGTGGCATGCACACCACACCGGCGGCGATGTAGGCGCCGCGCCGAATGGCCGATCCCCCCGGCACGACACGCACGCCCTGCGAGAGCGGAATGGCCTGGACGGGATAGGTGTGCTTGTCGAAGAAGGGCAGCACGCTCCCCGGCGCGGCGCCGACGGACTGCTCCACGATTCGGCCCGCCCGGAATCCCAGCAGGATCCCACGCTTCACCCAGGCGTTCGCGTGCCAGTTGCCTGCTGCGTCGCGCTGCGCACTGCGCACCTCGCCCCGTTCGAGGGCGGTGAGCAGGCGATCCACCAGCTCCTCCACCTCGGGCGCGAGCGACTCTCCGGCCGGCGTTTCGGCATGACGCAGGATACCTGCCTCAAGCGCAGCATGATCGGGGCTCACAGCGCACCCGCCAGCTCGAGGGCCTGACGGAGCATCGGCTCCCGATCCGCCGCCAGCGCAACCAGCGGCAGTCGCACCGTGGGCCGCATGCGCCCCATCATGCTGAGCGCGCACTTCGCGGGTATGGGATTGGACTCAACGAACGCCGCACGCATGAGCGGCAGCAGCCGATGGTGCAGCGCGCGTGCCGTCGCCACGTCTCCTGCGCGCGCCGCGCGAACGAGGTCGCCAACTGCACGCGGCGCCAGGTTCGACACCACGGAAATCAACCCATCGCCGCCCAGCGCGAGGATCGGAAGCGTGAGTTCATCATCGCCCGAGAGCAGTGCAAACCCCGCCGGCTTTCCCACGATGCAGTCGGTGATCTGTGCGAGATTCCCCGACGCCTCCTTCATGGCGACGATGCGCGGATGTGCCGCCAGGCGAAGGGTGGTGGCTGCGTCCATATTGCTGCTGGTGCGGCCGGGCACGTTGTAGAGCACCACGGGAATGCTCACCGCGTCGGCGATCGCGATGAAGTGCGCTTCGATGCCGCGCTGCGGTGGCTTGTTGTACGAGGGCGACGCATGCAACAGGTGTGTGACGCCGAGTGCCGCCATCATGTGCGAGGTCTCGATGGCGCGAGCCGTGTCGTTGGAGCCAGCTCCCGCCACGACAGGCACGCGTCCCCGCACCTGCTCCACAGTGATTTCCACGACGCGACGGTGTTCGTCGGCCGTCATGGTCGCGGCTTCACCGGTGGAGCCGCAGGGCACGAGGAAGTCGATGCCCTGGTCGATCTGCCAGTCGACGAACGAGCGCAGTGCGCCTTCGTCCAGTGCGCCATCACGGTCAAAGGGTGTGACGAGCGCGGTGCCGCAACCGCTCAGGGAGAGATCAGCCATGGGAGTGGTGCGTGGAGAGGGGATGCGCGAGGACATCGCGCATGGTGTAGACGCCGGTCCGTCCGACAAGCCAGCGCGCGGCAATGAGCGCGCCCTCGGCAAACACGCGGCGGTCGCGCGCCTCGTGCACAAGGCGGAGTTGCTCGAATGGGCCGTCGAACACTAGCTCGTGAGTTCCCGGGACCGAGCCCACACGGACGCTGGTGACCGGCAGCACCTGCCCTGCCGCCCGCTCGTAGGTGGACGCCAGCGTCGTCGCGGTACCGGAGGGCGCATCCTTCTTGGCGGAGTGATGCGTCTCGACGAGATGCGCCTCGAACCCGGACGTCGCGGCGAAGAGTTCGGCCGCGCGTTCGACGAGGATGTCCATGATCGCGACGCCCACCGAGAAGTTGGTGGCCGAGAGGAGCGCGCCTCCCGCGGCGCTCGTTTCGCGTGACACGGCGGCCAACTGATCGTACCAGCCCGTCGTCCCCACCACCACCGGAATGCCGGCTTTCAGGCAGGCTCGAACATTGGCGGCGGCGGCATCAGGTTGCGTGAACTCGATAGCCACCTGTGCGTCGCGCAGGCTCTCGCGCGAGATGGCGACGCCGTCGTCGATGCGAGCGACGATCTCCACATCGCGGTCGAACGCCAGTGCGTCGATCGACTGTCCCATGCGGCCCATGCCAATGAGCGCTACGCGAAGCGGCGTCACTGTGCGTCGTCGCTGAAGAAGCACTCGTGCAATCGCTGCATGGCCGGATTCACCTGATCGCCGTCGACCACCACCGTGAGGTTGATGCCGCTGGAACTGAGTGAGAGCATGTGGACGCGAATCTCTCCGATGGCCTGGAGCGCGCGGGACATGGCCCGGCCATCATCGGACAGTCCGCTGCCGACGATGGAGACGATACCCCGGTTGCGCTCCATCGACACATCCCCGAGGGCGCGCAGATCGATGATGAGCGGCTCGAGCTGCGTGGCATCGTCGATGGTCACCGACACGCTCACCTCGCTGGTGGCCACGACATCCACCGACGTGCGATGCCGCGCGAAGATCTCGAACAGCGCCTTCATGAAGCCATCCGCGAGCAGCATTCGGGTGCTGCGCACGCGGATGAGCGTGACCCCACTCTTGCCCGCGATCGCACTCACCGCGCGCCGTGGTGCATCGAAGGTGATGAGAGTTCCCGCACGTTCCGGATGGGCGGAGTTGAGCACCCACACAGGAATGCCGCGCATCACCGCCGGGGCGATGGTATTCGGATGCAACACCTTCGCCCCGAACGACGCCAGTTCCGATGCTTCCTCGAAGCCGATCCGTTCGATGAGCCGCGCGTCAGCGACGACTCTTGGATCAGCGGTCAGCATGCCGTCCACGTCGGTCCAGATCTCGATCGCATCAGCCTGCAGCGCCGCGCCCACGAGTG
>JBBSVF010000252.1:0-4780 GCA_038233745.1 Gemmatimonadales bacterium | reverse complement strand
TGCGCGGTGGCTTGTCGGATGCGGGGCTTCGCGTCTACCTTGACGCTTCGCTGCAGGGTGCCGCCGCCGTTGAGGAGAGGTCATGACGCCATCGCACCATACTCCCGAAGAGCGACCGCTCGGCGCCTTGCTCGCTCCGGACATTCTTGCGCTGCTCGAGGAGTCTCCCGCGCTGATTGCCGCGGAGACCGAGGAGATGCATCCCGCCGATCTGGCGGATGTGGCGGAGCTGCTCGAGATCGATCAGATCCTGCGCCTTCTCAGTGCGCTGCCCACCGACCGCGCCGCTGCGGTGGTGGAGTATCTGGAGGAGGAGCTGAGGTCCGCGGTGCTGGAGGCCATGAGCCCCGGCCAGGCTGGCGCCATCGTGAGTGCCATGTCGCCGGACGAGCGCGTGGATGCGCTCGAAGAGCTGGACGAGGATCGGGCGGAGGAGATCGAGGACGAGATGCCGGCGGAGGCGCGTCGCGAGACGCAGCAGCTCCGGCGGTACGAGCCCGACACCGCGGGCGGTCTGATGACCACCGACGTGGTGAAGGTGCCCGGCACCACCACGGTGGAGGACGCCCTGGCGAGTGTGCGGGTGATCGCGCGCAGCGGGCGGCGCGAGGCCATGCACGCCATTTATACCACGGATGCGGAGGGGCGGCTGGAAGGCGTGCTGTCGCTGCGGGAGCTGCTGGCGGCGCCTGAGGGCGCGCGCATGTCCGACATCGCGTGGACGGAGGTGCAGCGCGTCTCGCCATATGCCGATCGCGAGGAAGTGGCGGCGCTGATCTCCAACTATGATCTGGTGGTGGTGCCAGTGGTGAGCGAGTCCGATCATGTGATCGGCGCGATCACCGTGGATGACGTGATCGATGCGATGGAAGAGGAGCAGACGGAAGACGTCCAGAAGCTCGGCGGAATGGAAGCGCTGGACGAGCCCTACAACACCATCGGGTTCTGGCAGATGATCAAGAAGCGCGCGGGCTGGCTGAGCGCGCTGTTCATCGGCGAGATGTTCACTGCCACCGCGCTCGGGGTGTATCAGAAGGAGATCGACCGCGCGACTGTCCTGGCGATCTTCCTGCCGCTGATCGTGAGCTCCGGAGGCAACTCGGGCTCGCAGGGCACCTCGCTCATCATCCGGGCGCTCGCGCTGCAGGAGATCGCGCTCCGGGACTGGTGGCGGGTTGCCTGGCGCGAGGTGCTCACCGGGATAACCCTCGGTGTGATCCTCGCCGTGATCGGATTCGGTCGCATCGAGCTATGGCAGACCATGTCGCATCAGGGCTGGTCCGCCTTCGGGGTGTCGCTGGGGCATGATTACAGTTGCGTGAACGCCAGTCTCGGCCAGTTGGCACGGTGCGGAGTGGTGAATCCCCATCTGGTGGCGCTCACGGTGGCGATCTCGCTGCTGGGCGTCGTGACGTTCGGCACGCTGGCGGGTGCCATGCTCCCCTTCCTCATGCGTCGCCTTGGCTTTGATCCGGCCAGTGCGTCAGCACCCTTCATCGCCACCTTTGTGGACGTGACCGGGTTGATCATCTACTTCAACGTGGCGCTTCATCTGTTGCTGAGGTGACGACACCGTCGGCCACACCGCGGTCCGTGACCGCGCGCGCCACGTTGCTGATCATTTTCAGCGCGTGCTGCTTCGGATCCATCGCCACGATGATCACCCTGGCGACGCGCACCGGCGCCGCGCTGGTGGACCTGCTGGCGTGGCGGTACGCGGTCGCGGCGCTGGTACTGGCGGCGATTGGAGGCGTGAGGGCGATGCGCGCCGCGAAGGAACGCGCTCTGCCACTGCTGCTACTTGCCGGAGGTGGTCAGACCGCCATTGCGGTGATCAGCCTGTCGGCGCTCCGGTACATCCCTGTCTCCACGCTCACCTTCCTGTTCTATACGTATCCGGCATTCGTCGCAATTATCGGCGTGCTGCGTGGAACCGAGCCCCTCACCGGAAGGCGCACACTCGCGCTCGGGCTGTCGCTGGGGGGAATCGCCTTGATGGTGGGGACGCCGGGCGCGGGTGGGCTCCACCCGCTGGGCGTGGCCTTCGCGCTCGTGAGTGCACTGCTGTACGCCGGCTACATCCCGATGATCAACTACTTCGGCCGCGGTCTCCCTCCCGCGGTGACGGCAGCGTACGCCAGTGCCGGCGCCGCCGGATTCCTGATCGTGATGGCGCTGTTCGGCGGCGGGCTCGCCTTCCACTTTGCACCGGTGGCATGGGCGATGATTGCGTTGTTGTCCATGCTCAGCACCGTCTTCGCCTTCCTTGCCTTCCTTCGCGGGCTGGCGTTGATCGGACCCGTGCGCACGGCCATTGCGAGCACTGTGGAGCCATTCTGGGCGGCGCTCCTGGGCGCCGTGGTGCTGCACGAGCACTTTGGGCCGCGGGTGATCGTGGGCGGCACGCTGATCGCAGCGGCCGTAATCCTGCTCCAGATGCCGGCCAGGGGTCGTGCGCTCTCGGCGACCTCCTGACCGCTCACTCTCATCACGGAATCTCGCCATGAACGATCTACGCCTGACCATCGAGGGCATGACCTGCGAGCACTGCGTCCGCGCGGTAAAGGGGAGGCTCGAGCGCACCGCCGGGGTGGAAGTAGGTTCGGTGAACATCGGCTCGGCCGACCTCCGCTACGATCCCGATGCACTGAACGAGGACGATATCGCGGAGCTCATCGCCGACGAGGGCTATACGGCGTTCGTCGCGTGACGCGATAGTGGCGCCTCAGTGGCGCATGCTGCCTGGAAGTGGCACTGCATCTGCTAAGAGATGACACCGATCCCGGCTTACCGGTGTATATGATCGTGCGGCGCTCGTCGAGCGCTCTCGTCCTGAATACGGAGTTTTCACAATGATGTCTACCATGTTCTCAGTCAAGCGTTCTATCCCGTTCCTTGCGGTGCTTCTCGCCACGAGCGCGTGCGCATCCCTGAACAAGAAGGAGAATGGCGCAGTGATCGGTGCCTCCACCGGTGCGGTAATCGGCGGGGTGATCGGCCGCGCCAACGGTTCCACCACCAAGGGCGCCATCATCGGCGCGGCGGTCGGCGGTACGGCTGGTGCCGTGATCGGTCACCAGATGGATCAGCAGGCCAAGGAGATCGAGCAGGGCGTTCCAGGCGCAGTGGTCGAGCGCGTGGGCGAAGGCATGAATGTCACCTTCGCGTCCGGCCTCCTCTTCGGCTTCGATTCCTCCGTGCTCGGCGAGAACGCGAAGCAGAATCTTTCGACCTTCGCCGCCAACCTCGGCAAGTATCCGAACACCAACATCCTGATCGTCGGCTACACCGACAGCCAGGGTAAGCCCGACTACAACCTGTCACTGTCGGCACGTCGTGCCGCAGCGGCCCGCGACTATCTCGTGAGCCAGGGTGTCTCGGCTGCCCGCCTTCAGACGGCTGGCCGCGGCGAGACCGAGCCGGTTGCCACGAACGACACCGACGCTGGCCGCCAGGCCAACCGCCGCGTGGAAGTCGCGATCTTCGCCAGCGATTCGCTCAAGGCGAACGCCGCGCGCAGCGGCATGTAATCAGCCCTGCGATCCCGAGGCGGCGTACTCTGCCGCCTCGGGATCCAGCGTGCTGGCTGCCAGGGGAATGATCCCCTGCTCCAGCCACTCGTGCTCGCCGCGGAGCACGGCCTGCGACACGCGATACGTCGCGTCGTCATTGGCCCCGTAGAATCGGTCGAACAGCGTTCCGATCCGTTCGCGCGCCCCCCGACAGAACAGATCCGCCAGCGCTGCCGCCTCAGCGTTGCCCTCCGCGCCCAGCATTTGTGCGCGCACGCAGGCTGCCGTCATCGCGAAGAGCTCCGCGCCGATGTCCACCGCCCGGAAGAGCACCATCTGCCGCCGCTCGAGCTTCGGCCCATAGCGCGCCATCGCGTGGAACAGCGTGCGCCCGAGATGCCGCGTGTTGCGCTCCGCCCATCGCAGGTGGTGCGCCAGCTCACCGAACTCGGAGAAGGCGAGCGGTACCTGCCCTTTGCCGAACCAGCGGGCGACGTACCATCCGGGATAGAACTTCGCGACGCGTCCCAACGCCGAGACCTTTTCGCTGCGCGAGGATTCGCTGTCCACGAGTGCGAATGCGGTCTTGAAGTGATGATCCACCGCCTCGCGTGCAATGAACAGGCGCATGATCTCCGACGAGCCCTCGAAGATCAGGTTGATGCGGAAGTCGCGCAGCGCACGCTCCACCGGGATGGGCTGTTCACCCCGCGCCTTCAGCGAATCCGCGGTCTCGTAGCCGCGCCCTCCGCGGATCTGCAGCGCGTCGTCCACGATGCGCCATCCGGCCTCGGTGTTCCACATCTTGCCGATGGCCGCCTCAAGACGGATGTCGTAGTGTCCCCGCTCAGCCAGTGCCACTGCAAGTTCGGCCACCGATTCCATCGCGAAGGTATTTGCGGCCATGTTCGCGATCTTCTGCGCCACTGCCTCGTGCTTCCCGATCGGCTGGCCCCACTGCACGCGCTCGTTGGCCCACTTGCGTACGATCTGGAGCATGGCCTTGCCGCCGCCGGCACAACTCGCCGGGAGCGTGAGGCGACCGGTGTTGAGTGTCACGAGCGCCAGCTTGAGACCCTTGCCCACGTCCCACAGGATGTTCTCGGCCGGCACCACCACGTCGGTGAAGCGTATCACACCGTTCTCGATCGCCTTGAGCCCCATGAAGCGGCAGCGATGCATGATCTCCACACCGGGCGCATGAGCTTCGACGATGAAAGCCGTGATCTGCTTGCGCGGCTTTCCGTTCACTATCAGATCCGGCGTGC
>JBBSVF010000251.1:0-4787 GCA_038233745.1 Gemmatimonadales bacterium | reverse complement strand
TGCAGCACAATCACCGCGGGCCCTTCGAACCGCACATTGGTCTCGCGCCACTGGTCCGGATGGCGGCCGTCGCCCAGCCAGTAGTCCGCGAGCCCGAAGCCTCCGGTATAGCCCACCTTGCCGTCGACCACCACCACGCGCACGTGCGATCGCTCACCCGCGTTGTCCAGAGAATACCAGTGAAGCTGTCGCAGCAGTCCGATCTCCACCCCCGCGGCTCGGAGGCTGTCGGCCCAATCCTTCGTGAGATTCTGCGACCCGAACGCGTCCAGGACCAACAGCACGCGCACCCCGGCGCGCGCCCGCTCCCGCAGGACCACCGACAGGGTGTCCGCAACTTTCCCTGGCTGCGAGTAGTACATCTGCACCGTGATGGTCTTCTGCGCCGCGCGCAAATCCTTCCACAGTTGCGGGTACAGTCCGTCACCGTCGAGCATCAGCTGCGCCGCGTTTCCGTGCGACATGTGCGTGCCGGTGTAGAGCTCGATCTGTTCCCCGAACAGGGAGTCGCTCACCGCGGGCGGGCGGTTCCGTGAGCCGACGGTCACGACGGCCTGTACTGGAGTGCCGCGGGTGATCGAAAGGGCACCGATAAGCGCCAGCGCCGCGACAATGAGCACGCCGAGCACTTTGCCGACGCGTTTGACCCGCAGGAGTTTTCGCATTTGTCCACCTCGCATCACATACTTCATGCCAACAGGCCGAGTTCGGTTCATCCGGACTCTCGCCCGCACAGCTCTCGCCGGCACCGCGCTCGCGCCACTGGCCAGACACCACCGCTCTCTCGCAGACCATTGACTCCGCGACTTGACGTTCCGCTTCGGCGTGAGGTGCTCATCGACGGAGAGCCGTATACGATCGTGCTCGACGCTGACGGCCTGCGCCTCAGTCGCAAGCGATTTCGCGGCGGACGTACGCTTTCGTGGCAGGCCATCTGGAAGATGGGTGAAGACGATCCCGAGCACCCGCCCGCGCCCTGAGCACGCGCGCCGGCACGGAACTCCCATAGGCATCCGACGTATTGAGTGAACACCTCTCCTCTCATCGGATGCGCATGACCCGTCGACGCTCGGCGATCGCCGCTCTTCTCGTTCTTCCATTCGTGGGCGCCGCCTTCGTGGCGCAGAATCGCACCACGACCGACAGCGCCCGGTTGCTCGACCAGGTGCTCACGCTCGTCTCGCAGCGCTTTGTGGATACGGTGAGCACGGCGACGCTGTACGAGAAAGCAGCCAAGGGGCTCGTGAAGGAACTCAACGACCCGTACAGCGAACTCTTCTCGCCCAAGGAGCTGGAGAGTTTCTCGCGGAACACCAACGGTCGATATGCAGGCATCGGCATGCTGATCGAGGATCAGCAGGGTGCCATCACGATCAGCAAGGTCTATCCGCACACGCCCGCGGAGGCCGCGGGCATTCGCGAGGGTGACCGGATTCTCTTCGTCGATTCCGTGTCCACGCGCGGGTGGAAGACGCAGCAGGTGTCAGACTCCCTCATCGGTCGCGCAGGTACGAAGGTGACCGTCACCTTCGGCCGCCCGGGCGTGACAGAGCCGATCAAGACCACCTTCACACGCCGGGAGATCCACATTCCCGCCGTGCCTTATGCGATTGTCCTGGAGAACCGCATCGGCTACCTGAATCTCCAGCGCTTCAACGAGACGTCGGCCGAGGAGGTACGCACCGCGATCGAGTCACTCGAAAAGCAGGGCGTGCGCGGCGTGGTGCTCGACATGCGCGGCAATCCGGGAGGCATTCTGGACCAGAGCATCACGATGTCGAATCTCTTCCTGCCCGAGAACAAGGAGATCGTGAGCGTGCGCTCGCGTACCGGTGCACCCCAGGTGTACGGCACGCGCGGAAAGGCCGCCTTCCCATCACTCCCGCTCACGGTGCTCACCGACGGGTACAGCGCCTCCGCGAGCGAGATCGTGGCTGGTGCGCTGCAGGATCACGACCGGGCACTCATCGTGGGCACCACCAGCTTCGGCAAGGGGTTGGTGCAGACGCTGTTTCCCCTCGACGGCGGATACGCGCTCAAGATCACCACCGCCAAGTGGTATACCCCGAGCGGCCGCAGCATCCAGCGCGAGCGCAAGTTCGTGGACGGCAAGTATGTGGAGGTCCGCCCCGATTCACTCGAGACGGAGGCCGAGCGCAAGGCGCGACCGGTGTTCCGGTCGGATGCGGGACGGATCGTGTACGGAGGCGGCGGCGTCACGCCCGATGTCCTGGTGCGTGAGGATACACTCACCACTCCCGAACAGACGCTCGCGAAGGCGCTCGCACCCAAGTCGCAGGACGTGTACGTCACGCTCAGTGAGTACGCGCTGGAACTCTCGCACTCGGCCACGCAGGCTACCCGTGCGCTGCCCGCCTGGCGCGATGAGATGTACCGGCGGCTCGTGGCCAAGGGCGTCACCATGGACCGGGCGCAGTACGATGCCGGCGCCCGATACATCGACCGGCTGCTGGAGAAGAAGGTGATCACACTTGCTTTCGGTGACAGCACCGCCAAGCGCCGGGATCTGCCAGACGATGCGCCGCTTCGTCGGGCGCTCGACCTGATGTCGCGGAGCACCACGCAGCGCGAACTCATTGCGGCCGCACAGGCCGCGGTGGCGGTCAGTCCCACCAGCCGTCGGCCCGATCAATAACGAGCCCGCCCGAACCCGTACGAAGGGCGTCCCGACAGCGGGGCGCCCTTCGTACATTTGGGAATGCGCATTCTCTCGCTCATCGCCAGCGTTTCGCTGGCCGTCATCAGCTGCTCGCGTCCGACGCTCCCCGTGATCGCGCCTGCGGGCGGGGAACTGCACCTCCGGAACATTCGTCAACTCACCAACGGTGGCGAGAACGCCGAGGCGTATTTCAGCGCCGATGGACGCCAGCTCGTGTTCCAGAGCACGCGTGATGGGCGCACCTGCGACCAGGAGTACGTCATGAACACCGACGGCTCCGCGCTGCATCGCGTCTCCACTGGCACCGGCAAGACCACATGCGGGTTCTTCTACGCGAGCGACCAGCGCATTCTGTTCGGCTCGTCGCACGCACTGCAGCAGGACTGCCCGCCAAGGCCCGATCCATCAAGAGGATACGTCTGGCGGCTCGATCCGTTCGACATCTACACCGCCCGTCCGGATGGAGGCGACCTGCGCCGGCTCACGAACTTCGGCGTGTATACCGCGGAGGCTGTCGTGTCGCCGGATGGCCAGCGCGTGGTGTTCACGTCGCTCAAGGATGGCGATCTGGACATCTACACGATGAACATCGACGGCTCGAACCTGCGCAAGCTGACGAGTACTCCCGGCTATGACGGCGGCCCGTGGTGGTCCCCCGATGGCCGGCATATCGCGTATCGCGCGTGGCACCCCACGGATACCGCTCTGGTCTCCTATCGCGATCTGCTGGCACAGCGTCTCGTGCGTCCCAATCGCATGGAGCTGTGGGTCATGGACGCCGATGGCGCGAACCAGCGCCAGATCACGCAGCTGGGTGGCGCCAACTTCGGACCGTCATGGACCCCAGACGGGCGACGTCTGATCTTCTCGTCGAACTACCGGCAGCCGAGGAGTGGCAACTTCGACCTGTTCCTCGTGGACCTGGATGGAACGCATCTCGAGCAGGTGACCACCGAGGATACCTTCGACGGCTTTCCGATGTTCAGCCCCAACGGTCACCAGCTCGTGTGGGCCTCGAATCGGCACGACGCCAAGGCGGGAGAGACAAACCTGTTTCTCGCCGATTGGGTCCCCTGATCAGCCCGACAGTGCGAGATGGGCGCGTACCCGACGTGCGCGCTCGCCGATTCCCGGATGCGACGTCAGTTCCTCGTGCGCGCGGGCAAGCGCCGATTTCACTGTCGATGCATCGCGACGTCCGAATGCCGCGCCGATCTCGCGCAGTGACAGCGAGAGCAGGTCGCGGCAGAGGAGCATGCAATGCCGGCGTGGCTCATTCACCGTTCGCACGCGGCTAGGTCCGATGAGGGCCGAAATCGGCACGCCCCATTCTGCGGCCACCGCCTGCTGAATAGTGTGAATGGCTGGCTTCACTCCCAGCTGCGCGGGCGCGGGATCGGGGTGCGGGTCGAGCTGCTGCGCAAGCTGAAGCGTCAATGACACGCGGGTGAGTTCGGCCACGGCCAGCAGGCGAATCAGACGACCTTCCAGCGCGCGCACGGTGTCCCCATCGAACCCGGCCAGGTGGTGCAGCACCGCGGCTGGCACGTCCCGGCCCCCGAGCCGCACCTTGGACTCCAGGATGGCGAGTCGGTGGCTCCAGTCGGGCATTCCGAGCGCCGCGATGTGTGCTGTGCGATGACGCTGCACAATGCGCTGCGCAAAGGCGTCGGTGTTACGCATCGTGTCACTCGTGAGCACCACCTGCGCGCCACGACCTGTCGCGCCCGCGATCAGCTCCGCGAGCAGCTCCTCGGCCAGCGCTCGGCCCTCGAGCACGTGGACATCGTCGATCACGATGATGTCGTGCGTCTCTGCAGGTTCCGGAGCCGCCTTCGCCACCCGGTCCACGATACGACGATACAGGTCGTCAGCGCGCTCCAGAAGCGCGCGCCGATCCGGGCGCAGCAGCGCCTCGGCCACCAGGGCGTGCGCCAGGTGCGTCTTGCCGAGTCCGGTGCCACCCACGATCAGGATGGGGTTGTAGAGCTGCCCAGGTGACACGGCGGCCGCAGAGGCCGCGGCGTACGCAGACTCGTTGCTGGCACCCACAACGTATGAGGTAAAGAGGTAGCGCTCGCTGGGTGATCCAGTCACGGCGTCATCC
>JBBSVF010000250.1:0-4832 GCA_038233745.1 Gemmatimonadales bacterium | reverse complement strand
GCCTACAAGCTGGTGCAACGGCTGGCTGCTGCGCAGGCGATCGGGCCCATTCTCCAGGGAATGCGGCGTCCATCAAACGATCTCTCGCGTGGAGCGACGACAGAGGACATTTTCAATGTGGCTGCCATCACCGCACTTCAGGCGGATGACGGAGCACTACTATCGAACGGGATCCGCCAGGAGACAGACACATGAGCTTCTCGATCAAGAAGCAGGGAGACATCGTCGTGGTCGACGTCGAAGGACAGTTGATCGTCGGCAATCGCCAGGAGCTCAAGCAGAAGGTGCTGGACGAGCTCGAGCGCGGCGAGAAGAAGTTCCTCATCGATTTCGCCCAGACGGGCTATATCGACAGCTCAGGACTGGGCGTACTCGTGTCTCTGAGCAAGAAGATCCGCGAGCAGGGCGGCGAGCTGCGACTCGCCAACCTCAATGACGATCTCAAGACGCTCTTCGAGCTCACGAAACTCGATACGCTCTTCCAGATCGCCGACACCCGCGAGCGCGCGCTGTCGAGCTTCTGATCGCCGGCGCTCGTGTCGACGCGGCCCCCCCACCGGCGGGCCGCGCCGCGTTGCAGGATCTCACGGACACCCCACTCCATGCCCGCGTCTCCTCCGTCCGACGCCGGACTCCGCGTCTCGCTGCATCTCGACATCCCGAGTGACGTCGACTACATCGAGCGCGTCGTCGAGCTGGTGCGTCATCCCTGTGCCGAACTCGCATATACCCAGCGCCAGCTGGCCCTCAACGTGCCCGTGGCACTCAGCGAGGCGCTCTCGAACGCCATCCTCAAGGGTAATGGCGAGGATCCGCGCAAGCGGGTGAGCATTCACGCCGACGTCGATGCCTGCCGACTCGTGGTCGAGATCAGTGACGAGGGGGCAGCGTTCGACCTCCAGGCGCACACCCGGGATGCCACGGCGCCCGAAAACCTGGAGCGCGAGGATGGGCGCGGACTCTTCCTGATGCAGAAGCTGATGGACGCCGTCGAACGCGTGACTGATCGCCCGGGCAATGTCATCCGCATGACGCTCGCGCGCGCATGAGCGAGCTGGGCGACGTCCTCACTGCCTTTCATGAGGCCGCGCGGTGTGATGCTTCGGTGTGGCGTCGCGAAGGCACCGGACCATCATCGCTCCGATTCATCGCCGGGTCGGCGGCCGTTGCCGCCACGCCGCCGGACGATTCCCTCCTGCGTGACGATCCGGCCACCATCGAGGACGTGAACGCAGACGGGCGCATGGTCGTGGTGCCGGTGACCGGCGCGCGACAGGCGTGGCTCGTCCTGGGCCGGTGCAACATCGACTCAGCAGAGATCGATCGCTACCTCGGCTTTCTCAAGCCGGTGGTGACGCAGTATCTCCAGAGCTCGCTCGAGGTAGAGCACGCCGCGACGGAGCTGGCCGAGCGGTATGAGGAGATCAACCTGCTGTACTCGATCAGCGAGATCCTCGGGCGCACGGTGTCGCTGAATGAGGGCGCGGACACGATCCTGCGGGAGGTCAGCGAGACCGTCGGTGCACGTCGCGCGTCGATTCTGGTGCACAATCCCGCCACGCTCACGCTGGATGTCATTGCACGGTTGGGCGGCGCGGATATCCCCACCTCGCCCATCGCGCTGGACGATGAGTGCAGTGTGAGCGCGCATGTGTTCCGCACACTGCACAGCATCATTGTGGACGACGGCCAGATGGTGTGCGAGGCAGAGCAGGGGTTCCGGCGCGGGGCCATGCTCACCGTCCCCATTCTCTGGACGGCGCGCGAGGGCACGCATCCGCTCGGGGTCGTGAATCTGTCGGACCGCCGATCTGGGCAGGCTTTCACCGCGGGCGATCAGAAGCTCATGACGGCGATCGCCAGCCAGATCGGCGCGGCCATTCAGAATGCACGGCTCGTGCGGCAGTCGCTCGATCAGCAACGCATGCAGCAGGAGATGCAGCTCGCGCACGATCTGCAGATGAAACTGCTCCCTGATGCGGCGCACGTGGCGCCCGAGGCCTCCGTGGCGGCGCGCGTGGTGCCGGCGGAGGATGTCGGAGGCGATTTCTACAATCTGTATCGCCTGCCCGGGGGCCGCATCGGCGTGATGATCGGCGACGTGAGCGGACATGGCTATCAGGCGGCGCTCATCATGGCGCTCACGATGAGCGCGTCTGCCATTCACGCGCAGGGGACCGACGATCCGGCGGAGATGCTGCGCCGGCTGTACGAAAGCGTGAAGGAGGAGCTGAACACCACCGAGATGTTCGTGAGCGCGATGTATGCCGTGGTCGATCGGGAGCGCGGGGAACTGCGTTACGGCAACATGGGGCATCCGCATGCCTTCATCGTCACCCGCGACGGGACAGTGGAACGGCTCATGGCGGGCGGGCCGCCCCTCGGCATGGCCGACGAGGCGCCCGCCTCCGAAACGCGGCCGTGGAACTCGGATGGCGACGTGTTGCTCCTCTTCACCGACGGCATTGCGGATGCGCGCAATGACGCGGGACGCCGGCTGGATGAGGAACCGGTGCTGGAGTGCGTCCTGCAACACCGCGACGAACCCGCCGCGCAGATCGCTGCCCGCGTCTTCGCGCTGCTCGACGCGTATACCGGGGACGTGCCGCGCCGCGACGACCTCACGCTCGTCATCCTGAAGAGCTGAGCGTGGTGGCGGGCGACGACTCCGGATCCAGCCGGGATCGCGCCGGGATGCCGCCCACGCGCAAGAGCCTGGGGCAGCACTTCCTCACCGATCGGCGCATTCTCACGCGAATCGCCGATGCCGCGCAGCTCACCGGCACGGAAACCGTCATCGAGATCGGGCCGGGGCGCGGGGCGCTCACCGATCTGCTCGCCGAGCGCGCCGGTCGGCTGATTGCGATCGAGTACGATCGCGCGCTCGCCGCCGTGTTGCGCGAACGCTACGCGCGCCGCAACAACGTCATCATTGCGGAAGCGGATGTCCTCAGCGTCTCGTTCGGCGAGCTGGCCGCCGGTCCGTTCGTGCTCGTGGGCAACGTGCCGTATTACATCACGACGCCGATCCTTTTCCACGCGCTCGCGCCCCCGCGCGCAGACCGCGCGGTGTATCTGGTGCAGCGTGAAGTCGCGGATCGGCTGAGCGCGGCACCGGGAAGCAAGACGTACGGCGCACTTACCGTGAATGTGGGCGCCGTCGCCCGTGCGGTCACCCTGTTCGGTGTGCCCGCCGGCGCGTTCGCGCCGCCGCCCAGGGTAGAGAGTGCGGTGGTGCGGATCACGCCGCGCCCGGAGCCGCTGGTGGCGCCCGAGGACGAGCATGCCCTCCGGGTGCTGGTCCAGGGCGCTTTCGGCATGCGACGCAAGCAGATGCGCCGCGTGATCAGGTCGTTGTATGCCATCGGACCAGAGGCCGCCGACACCATGCTGGCCGCCTGCGGGATCCATCCGGAAGTGCGCCCTGAAACACTCGCGCCAGAACAGTTCGTCGCCCTGCTGCGAGCGACGCGCGCCTAATCGCGGTTGGTGAGGGCGAAGGTGAGCCCTTCCAGCTCCATCGCCATGTTCACAGTCTTCACCGTCACGTCGGCGGGGGCGTTGAGCTGCGCGGGTGCAAAGTTGAGCACGGCCTTCACCCCTGCGCACGCGAGGCGATCCAGTACCGACTGCGCCACCTCGTTCGGTGTTGCGAGCACGGCAATGTCCGGCCGCAGCTCGGAAACGTCCCGTTCGAGGCACGACATATCGCGGATCTCAACGCCCTCGAGCGTCTGGCCAATCTTCTCCGGGTTGGTATCGAACACTGCGACGATCGTGAATCCGCGCTGGGCGAAGCCGCGATACTGCGCGAGCGCCGCGCCGATCTTACCGGCGCCGATGATGATCACACGCCAGGTCCGCCCCAACCCGAGGATCTCGCGCAGGGCAGTCGCGAGTTCGGGAACGGAGTACCCCAGCCCCCGCTTGCCGAACGAGCCGAAGAACGAGAGATCCTTCCGCACCTGCGCAGACGTGGTGCCCCCACGGCGCGCGAGCGCCTCGCTCGAGACCGTGCTCAATCCGCGATCCTCGAATTCCTCGAGAAATCGCAGATAGATGGAGAGACGTCTGACGGTGGAGTCGGCGATGTGTTTCACGGCAGGATCAGGGCTTGTGAATTCATTCACAAGCTAAGAACCGAAGCGCCCACGCACCAGCCGCCCTGCCTGCCCACGTGCGTCGGCCACGACCGGCGCGAGGTCGCCCTGTTCCCGCGCCGCCATCGGATTATGTTCGGGAGATGGACCGCTCCGAACAGCTGTCGCTCCGGCCCCTCGGGCCCGGGACGGAATCACCCGTCGACCCGATGTCGGGCATGCGCGTTGGGCCGGCGACGCCCGCCAGCGTCATCGCGCGTGCGCCATCCAGCGACCTCGTCGAACGCGCTCGCCACGTGCTCCAGAGCGGACCCACCTCCTCGGCGGCCCTGGTGGCCTCGGTGTGTCACATGTCGTCTCTGCCGGAGGCGGTGGCCGAGCACATGGCCATGACCCTGCTGCGGGAGTATCCGGGATTTTCGCGCACCGCCGACGGCGCATGGACGCTCGCCGAACCGGCGGCGCCGGCGTATGTGACGCCGCCGCCGGAGCCGCTGCTCTCGGAGCTCGAGTTCGCCGTGGTGGATGTAGAGACCACGGGAGGGCGGCCCGACTCCGGCGACCGCGTGACGGAGATTGCCGTGGTGCAGGTCCGCAACGGCATGGTGGACGAAGTGTTCGAAACGCTCGTGAATCCGGAGCGCTCCATACCGCCCTTCATCACCCGGCTCACGCGCATCTCCTGGGAGATGGTGCGCGACCAGCGCACCTTTCATCACATCTGTGATGAGG
>JBBSVF010000249.1:0-4850 GCA_038233745.1 Gemmatimonadales bacterium | reverse complement strand
TGGTGACGCCGGGGGTGATGACGCGCTCGGAGAAGGCCTCGGTGATGACATCCCACGCCACCTGCGTCATCCGGGGATACATGTCATCCTCACCGGCCACCCGCGTCGCAATGAGATCCACCGCCAGCGCCTCGGCGGGCCTCACCCTGGCCCACCAGCGTTCGCCGAGTGCGGTGCGCATGCCGTCGCGCTCGCCGGAGGAGAGGCCGTCGGAGAAGGCGAACACTTTCGACGTGTTCACCGCGATGCTGCGCGGCTTTCGTGCGTTTACAGCATCCCGCAACACCTTCCACTGCGCATCGCCCCACAGCTCGGCGGCCTGCTCCACACGTCCCCCGGCAGGGCCGGATGCCGCAACGGTGGAACGCACGGCGGTGAACACTCCGCCCTGCGAGCTGCCACCGAAGGCGAGGCGCTCCACCTCGCACGGGGTGCCCGCGGTTACATGAGCGCAGCGATCGAAGAACACATAGATGGTGCGACGACGGGCGGCGAAGGTGGTGGGCGAGACGAGGCTGGAGAACACGGGATCCTCGTTGTACTCGCGCATGGGCACGATCCACATGTCCACCTTGTGCTCGCGCATGAGGCGCGGCAGTACGGTGGTGAGTCTCGTGGCGAGCCACTCCTGCTGCAGCGCGGCCTGCTCACGCAGGGTGCCAAAGGGACGCTCGGCGCTCGCATGCACTGCCTGCGCGTGCGCGGTGGCTGGCAGCAACGCCAGGAGGACTGCAGCGGCTGCGCGCATGATCATGATCGTGAGGGAGAAGGCGTCACGCGTCGGAGGCGACGCCTGGCGCGGGAAGATCGGGGTCGAGGGGGTCGCTGTCCACGTCGCGAGCAATGCTCGTGCGACGCACGAACACGATGACGCCGGCGAGCAGCAGCGCCCACAGCAACACGATGAGCTCGGTCTGCAGGGTGGTGCGCATCGCCATGCTGGGCCAGTCACCGAAATGCGCACGTGCGGTGCCCTCGGGCTCGCGCTCCAGCCAGATGAGAATCAGGCTGGTGATCATCTCGCCCGCCACCTCCACCGCGGCGAACAGGGGCGCACGCCAGGTCCATTGCCGCACTGGAAAGTTGGCGAGATGCGCGGTGGCCATGCCGAGCAGGATGCCGAGCGCCAGGAGCAGCACCGCGCCCCACACGAGCCAGCTCACGCGGCCATGCGTGAAGGTGAGCGCGCGCAGCACCCGCAGCATGAAGCCGGTGACGAGCCCCATCTCCACCACCGACAGCGAGAGGCGGCGGAACGCGGGGGGTTCCTCCAGCCTCCACTCGACTGTCTGCTTGGGGAAGAAGGTGCTCATGGCAGGTGGTGGGTGGCCAAATGGGACGATGAATGCGGTCCGCGATCGCTGGGAACGTACGGCGTTCCGCGCATCACCGCGATCACGGCGTCTTCCACGCGGTCGAAGGAGAAGGGCTTGGTGAGCATGGGCTGGCGCGAGATGCTGCCGCGCAGATGCGTGGTCACCACATCCCCGGTGATGAACACTGTGCGCTCGGCGAGCCCGGGCCGCTCGCTGCACAGTCGCTCGTGGAAGGCGTAGCCATCCATGCCGGGCATCCGCAGGTCGCAGACGATGGCGTCCACTCCGCCGGTGCACGCGATCCTGAGCGCCGAGGCACCGTCGGCGGCCACCACCACGGTAAAGCCGCGCAGCGTGCCGAAGGCCTGCATCCCGGTGCGCAGCGCGGGCTCGTCGTCAACGAACAGCAGCCGGATGCCGGCGAGAGGCGAGCGGAGCTGCAACGGGCTGCTGTCGCGTGTGGCGTCGCCAATCTCCGCGTCCGCGTCCACCGCGGGCAGGGTGACGCGAAACACAGTGCCCCCTGGCCCGGTCTCCGCAACGTCGATGGAGCCGCCATGCGCGGTGATGATGCCGTAGCTCACACTGAGCCCCAGGCCCGTGCCCTCGCCTTCGCGCTTGGTGGTGAAGAAGGGCTCGAAGATATGCGCGCGCACATCGGCGCCAATGCCGGGGCCATTGTCCTGCACATCGAGATGCACGGCGTCGCCCTGCCGGTGACTGCGCAGCACGAGCGCACCGGACCCGTGCGGAGTCATGGCCTGCATGGCATTGGAGAGGAGGTTCAGGCAGACCTGCTGCAACTGCCGCGCATCGCCGATCACCGCGGGGAGTGATTCCTCCAGCTCCAGCGCGATGCTCACGGAGGCTTCGTCGAACTGGTATTGCCGCATCCTCACGGTGCGCTGCACAACGGCGTTGAGGTCCACCGGCACGCGCTGCGGCTCGCTGCGCCGCGCGAACGCCAGGAGATCCTTCACCACCTGACTGGCGCGCATGGTCTCCGACCTGATCACCTCGAGGGACTCGCGCTGCCCCTCCGCCAGGGTGTCGTCGCGCAGCAGGAGCTGCGCAAAGGCGCTGATGCTGCTGAGGGGATTGTTCACCTCGTGCGCCACGCCGGCCACGAGCTCACCCACCGCGGCCAGCCGGTCTGACTCCATGAGCCGCACGCGCATCTCGCGCTCCGCCGTCATGTCTCGGCCAATCAACAGCGCGCTCGGCGGATCGGCCTCCGGAAGGCGGCTGGCGGCGAGCGCGACGACGCGCGATCCCGGACCCTCGAGGTGGATCTGCACCTCCGAGCGGGCGGTGCGGCCTTCGAAGACGTCGGCGAGGGCGCGCTCGAGCTGCTCCCGATCCTCCGGGATCGCGAGGTCGGAGAGCGCGCGTCCCACGATCTGGTGCTGTTCCAGCCCGAACACCGCGCGCACCGCGTCGTTCGCCTCGCGCACGCGGCCGGTGGCCTGCAGCACGGTGAGCACCGCATCCGGCGCGGCGCGGAAGAGTGTGCGGAAGCGCCACTCCGCCTGCTTCATGCTCTGGAAGAGCTGCGCATTGGCGAGCGCCACACTCAGCAGATCCGCCACGGCCTCCACGCGGTCCAGCTCCAGGGTAGTGAAGTCATGCTCGGCGCGCGTGCCGATCACCACCGCGCCGATGCGTTCGCCGCGCCGCTGCACGGGGATGATCGCAAGGCTGCGGGTGCGCGGCTCGCCATTCACGAACCAGCTCTCGTGAAGCTCGGCGCGATGCTCATCGGCATTGCGCACGCACCATCGGCCACCCGCGCGCACGGTGCGGCCGATCGCGGAGTTGATGAGTGAGAGTCGCTCGCCGGCGAGGGTGCCCAGGAGGCCGCTCGCGGCGGCGATCTCGATGGAGCCGTCGTCGGCGAGCATGCCCAGTGCGGCGCCATCGGCGCGTCCCACGTCCACCACAGCTTCCAGGAACCGGTCCAATACGCGCCGAGGGTCCAGCTCCAGGGTGATCTGCTGGCCGAGCCACCACATGCGCTGGAGGACGCGTTGTGCGTCGTCCAGTTCGGAGGTGCGTTCGGCGACGCGGGTTTCGAGGGAGCGGCGCAGCTCTTCGTCCACCGAGAGCTGTTCCTGGAGTGCGACGGCGGTGCCGCGATCCTTGGCGAGGGCGTCGTTGCCGTAGAGCGCGAGGAGGCCGTTGAAGGCGGCGACGACGACCGCCAGTTCGAGGCTGGAGGCGTCCTGCAGGCCCTGCACCGCGCGGGTGACGGGGAAGGAGGCCAGCAGCCAGAGCTCGCCGAGGGCGAGGGCCAGGGAGAGTGCGGCAAGGCCAGCGAACACTGCGCGCACCGTGGCGGCGCTGGAGCGTGCCACCTGGATGGACGCCACCGCGAAGGCCAGGCAGGCGAGTGCGAAGGTGGCGGTTACGCCGGGGGCGCCCGCACCGAACGGCATGAGGAGGAGGACGCCGAACAGCACGACGCAGGCGAGCTGCGAGATGGCGATGAGGCGCGGAGTGAGTCCCGCGGAGCCGTGCTGTGCGATCGTCAAAGCCGGATCCGTGTGCTAGTGGATGATCGTCCCGATGCGAGCCCACCGGATGTCGGTGATGAAGGGGAGGGGCCGATCACTCTCGTTGCCGCCGCGGTACGAATAGTAGACGAACATGGGGCGCCCCCGGATATTTTCCCGCGGCACCACGCCCCAGTAGCGGCTGTCCTTGGACTCGTAGCGGTTGTCGCCCATCATGAAATAGTGGCGCGAGGGCACCACCAGCGGCCCCCAGTTGTCGTGCTGCGGTGTGGCGGGGGCGCTGCCGAACCGTGACGTCTTCAGCTCGACCTTGTGCTGCCACTCGTACAGCATGTCGGTATCGGTGGGCTGCGAGCTGGAGCCGTTGGGCTGGCTTGCCGCACCGAAGCCCTGCCGCTGCGCAATGCCATTCACGCTCAGCACGCCGGCGCGCATGAACAGGGTGTCGCCGGGCATTCCCACCATGCGCTTCACGAGCGTGGGGGTGGGATCCGCGCCGCGCTCCTTTTCGTCCGCCTGGTACGGCGACTCGAAGACGATCACCTCGCCGCGCCGCGGTTCGCGGAACGACGGAAGATTCGTCTGCGTGAAGGGAATGTGCGGTCCGTAGGTGATGCGGTTCACGAAGAGCCAGTCGCCGATGAGCAGCGTGGGAATCATCGAGCCCGACGGAATGCGGTAGGCGGCGATGAGGAAGGTGTTCAGCACCAGGTAGATGAGGACGGCGCCCGCGAGGGACTTGACGTTCTCCCAGAACACCCTGGACTTCGAGACGCGCGACATTTTTTTTCCGCGGCGGGCCGAGGAGACGACGTTTGCGGCCATGGAGAGGCTGAGTGGTGATGGAGGTGGGGGTGTGTGCAATTCTCTCTGGCGGCGGTGTTGGGGCAAGGGTGGTTGCGCCGCCTTGTCGCCCTGAGCGCAGCGAAGGGCCTGCAACTGCACCTGCAGGTCCTTCGCTTCGCTCAGGACGACAGAGCAACTGCACCTGCAGGTCCTTCGCTTCGCTCAGGACGACGGA
>JBBSVF010000248.1:0-4877 GCA_038233745.1 Gemmatimonadales bacterium | reverse complement strand
TGGGACCCGGCGCATCCCCAGCGACACACCGAGCTGATGACGACGGGCGCACCCGACAAGCTCATCGTCCACCGCGCGCACTTGCTGCGTCTGTCCAAGCGGGCAGTCAAGCGCGACGGCCTGCAAACCGATCTGCCGGCTGTGTGCTCCTGGAACCTCAGTGCTCTTGGCCTGGCGTTCATCGTGGAACGTGCGCGGATCGCCGCGGCGCTCGCGCAGTTCCTGGGTGCCGCCGCGGCAAGCATCCGCCGCGAGTTCACCGACGACCCTGCCGGCGTCGCCGGCAAGATCAAGCTGCCCGACGGGGTGACCCGCGAGTACGCCGCCGAGCGCCTGCAGATGATGAGCGACGTGGTGGGACAGGCCGCAGCGGCGACGTCGGTCAGCGAGGCCCGCCGGCTGCTCTCCCAGTTGTTCGGCGTGGAGATCGACAGCATCCGGACCCGGGAGAAGGCCGCGCTCACACATCCGGTTGGCGACGCGATCAAGCGCCGTGACCACGCCGCGATCGCCACCGCCGTCGCAGCGGTTGCGCCGATGAAGCGCACGCGCGACCACGGGGAGTGACCGGATGCCCACGCTCGCGCTTGGATCCGAGGTCGTGCGGTACTCCGTGCGAAGCCGCGCCGGCAGGATCACCTACCGGATGACGATCGCCGCGCCCGGCTTGTTGGAGCGGGTGCCGATGCGAATCGAGATGAACACCGGTCGACGCCCTTGGCGGCCACGCGTCTTCGTGCAGTCGCCCGAGTGCCTGCGCCATCGATTCCACGATCGGTCCCTCTGTATGTGGTTCGAGTCGGACCCGAATTCCATGCGCTGGGTGATGTCGGACGGACTGCCGGCGCTGCTCCACTACGTACAGGTGCACCTGTACAAGGAGGCGCACTGCAGGGCCGGTGAACCGTGGCTGGGCGAGGAGACTCCAGGTGAGCACCGACGCAAGCCGGAGTGCCGCACATGCGGCGGCGAGGGTCTTTGATGCCGACGATCCCTGAGGCTCAGCTTGCGAACTGGACGAAGCCGGCGTTCGACAACGAGGACGAGCGACGCGTGTCCACCGAGAGGCTGATCCGTGAGGCGCTCCGCGGACATCCCCTCCTGCGAACACTGCCGATCGACGTGTACGCGAAGGGCTCCTACAAGAACAACACGAACGTCCGCCGCGACAGTGACGTCGACGTGGCGGTGGAGTACACAGGCATCGTGTTTCCGCAGTACGGCCCCGATACCTCGCAAGCCGCGGTGCGGGCGGCGCTTGGAACCAGTTCGTACGCGGGCCCCTTTCGTACGGCATCCGGCGAGACAGACATCGCGGCGTTCAAGGGCGCCATCGGCGACGCGCTGGTTTCGGCATTCGGACCTGCGGCGGTGACGCGACACAACAAAGTGTTCACGGTGCGCGAATCGACTCGGTCGCTGGCGGCCGACGTGGTGCCTTGTGGCACCTACCGCAAGTACTGGTCGCCGACCCGTTACAACGAGGGAATCCGCCTGCTGCCCGACCGCGACCCAGGGCACTGGATCACGAACTACCCACAGCAGCACTACGACAACGGCGTCGCCAAGAACGACCACACCTCGCGCCGGTTCAAGAGCGTCGTGCGAATCATGAAGAACCTCGAGAATCGGATGGTCGCGGACGGCGCCCATCCCGAGATCGCCAGCTACCTGGTGGAAAGCCTCGTCTACGGATGCCCCGATCGCTGTTTCGGCGGGTCGACTTGGGCGTGGCGCGTGCGTGCGGTGATTTCGCATGTGTGGTCCGACACCGAGAACGTGGCGTGCGAGACGCAGTGGCTTGAGGTCAACGGCATCAAGTACCTGTTTCACGCTTGGCAGAAGTGGGACCGAGCCGACGCCCGCAGCTTCGCCCACGCCGCATGGCAGTACGTCGCGGAAAGCTGATGCCGTCCTCCGCCTGGATCCGCGTGATCATCGTTCTCGCCGCAGGCAGCATGTTCGCGCTGTCGACGCTGACCGGCGACTCCATCGACGAGCAAGGCTTGCGCTGGATGGGTGGCGTCACCGGTGGCGTCACCCTGCTGTTGCTCGCCTTCGACCGCTGGATCTGGCGCTGGCCGGTCATACGGCGCCTGTCGGAGCTGGGTGGTGCTCGGGTCATACATGGCACCTGGCGCGGCACCCTGCACTACACCCGCGATGCAGACGGCAATCCGGGCGAGCAGCCGATCTTCATGGCGGTCTGCCAGACCTACTCGGCCGTGAAGGTCCGCTGCTACTTCCCGACGACCGGCTCGGAGTCGATATCGCTGATGGCGGCGATCGACCGCGATGATCACCGGCACGTCCTGCGTTATGTCTACCGGTCCGATAGCGACGCCCCGGACCGCGACACGCGCCGAGCAACAGAAGGCGCGACCGAGTTGCGGCTGGTAGGCCGACCGGTCGAGGAGATCCAGGGCGCGTACTACGTCGAGCGGAACGGCGGCAAGGGGAAGATCGCCTTCGATGCGTACAGCCCAAGAGTCGCGGGATCCGCGCAGCAGGCCGCGAGGCTGAGCTACCGCGACCTCCCACAGCCCTCCTCCGATTGAGCTTCCATCCGACGCGACGCCCACTGGCCCGAGCAAGCCTGATAGGAAGGACGGATGCCGAGGATCACGCAGCGCGCCACCCGTCCGTATTCACGCGATGAGGCCGCAGAAGCGCTGATGGAGGAATTGCAACGCTGGCGTGAGCATCTCGGGTACTTCCTCGACGACGAGGGCGGCAACCCGTACTCCCCCGGACGTTCGTGGACGAGCCTGCGCGTCGCGCACCGCGAGGGCCGGCTCTTCGAGGCGATGACCGACTGGCTGGCGGCCTACAAGGGCCTATCGCACGACAGCTCGGCCACATCGATGGTCGAGATCGTCAAGGCCGGCCAGCGGACGTGGGAGCACATTCTGATTGAGCCTCACAAGCCGTGGACGCCGTACGTCACGACGGCTCATCGTGCGAAGCTGTTGGAGGCTCTGCGCGACTGCTACGCGCGAGCAGCGTCGGAAGTCGGCCACCGAGCCAAGCTCGCGGCGCAGACGCAATCCCGGGCACCGTAGCCACGATCCACGGCGACCGCGGGCGCGGACCCTTGATCCGATCACGGGCTCGGATGGCGCGCCCGAGATCGGCGTCCACGGTTCCGTTAGCGTCCGCGCGATGGAGGCACGTGAAACCACCTTCGAAACGCTGCTCAACGGCCGCGTGCAGTACCGCGTCCCGCTCTTCCAGCGCCAGTACGCGTGGCAGAAAGAGCAGCGTCAGCAGCTGTGGTCGGACATCGTCGATCTATACGACGAGCGTATGGCGGGAACCGGTGGTCAACACTTCATGGGCTCGATCGTCACCGCGCCCGAGCAGCTAGGCCCGAACCGGCCCTCGACGCACACGTTGATCGACGGTCAGCAGCGGATGACCACACTCACGGTTCTTCTCGCTGCGCTCCGGGACCACGTGGCCGAGACCGATGAGGCAAACGCGCAGCGACTCGACGGGCTGTACCTGCGCAACCAATATCCGCAGGAGCCGTCTGACGAGTTCAAGGTGCTCCCGACGCAACGGGATCGGGACGAGCTCGCCGCGCTCATCCATGGCCAGCCCGACACCCAGAGCTCAGAGGGGCTTCGGCAGACCTACCGCTACTTCCGCGACCGGCTTCGACGTGAAGAGGACGCAGAGGGCAATGCTCTTGACGTCACGACCCTCGAAGACACGCTGCTTCAGGGGCTGACCGTGGTTTCCATCACGCTCGGGCCCAACGACAACGCGTATCGCGTCTTCGAGAGCCTGAACGCTACGGGCCTGCGCCTTCGCCAGATAGACCTCATTCGCAACCTCTTCATGATGAAGCTCGGGGTCGACCAGGCGGAAGACGCATACACAACGCTGTGGCTCCCCATGCAGGAGCTGCTCGGGGAGGACTTCGAGGCGTTCGCCCACGACTATTTCGTCAAGGACGGGGAGTTCATCCGAACCGACGCGACCTACACGGAGGCGAAGGCGCGGCTTGACGGCGCTGATGCCCAGCAGGTCGTTGCCGCGCTGGGGGACATGGCGTGGTTCGCCGGTCGGTGGGAGCGCATCCGCCGGCCCACCCGCGAAGAGGATCCCGCGCTTCGAGCTGCGTTGCTCTCGATGAACCAGTTCGGCACCGACACGCCGTATCCGTTCCTCCTCAACCTCTACGAGGCCCGCGATCGGCACGAGACGATGACCTCACCGCAGATGACCGCGGTCGTGCAGATGATCGAGAGCTTCCTTGTCCGCCGCATGTTCGCGAACGTCCCGACCAATCAGCTCAACCGCCTCTTCATCCGGCTCTGGGATCAGCTACCGCATCAAGGTGATCCCGCAGACGAGATCCGCTCGGCTCTGGCTGAGCCGAGCAAGCGCTGGACCCGCGACGATGAGTTCAGCGAGGTCTTCCTGCGGTATCCGCTGTACACGGACTCGCGCGGGCCTCAGCGCCGGCTGGTCTTGGATCGCTTGGAGGGGTCCTACGGGCACCACGAGATTGTCGCGCTGGACGAACTTCAGATTGAGCACGTCATGCCCCAGACGCTGACCGACGACTGGCGAGGCGCGCTGGGAGATCAGGCCGACGACATCCACGCCCGGTGGCTCCACACTGCGGGCAACCTGACCCTCACGGGCTACAACCCCGAGATCTCAAACAGCCCCTGGGCCCACAAGCGAGCCTTCTACGCAGCCAGCAATGTCTCGATGACCCGGGAGCTGAGCGAGCTCGAGGCATTCGATGAGCAGGCGCTGCGTGCGCGCGGACGCTCCATGGCGGCGCGCGCGATCAGCATCTGGCCAGGACCGACCAACGGTCAGGACTGAATACTCACACGACGGCGCCCGCCGACTCGCTG
>JBBSVF010000247.1:0-4892 GCA_038233745.1 Gemmatimonadales bacterium | reverse complement strand
CTGGCGGCCGGTGAGCGAAATGAAGAGCGTTTCCAGACTCGGCTCCTTGAGGGCGATGTGGCGCACGTGCAGTCCCACCGACTCGGCGGCATCGATCACCTGCGGGATGATGCGGCCGCCGGCGTCGCTCTGCACTCGCAGCGTGTCTCCCACAGCCGAGACATCGGTGACGTGCTGCTGCACGCGCGTTGCGGCGACTGCCTGCTCCGCCGCGCCATCGAGCTGCAGGCTGATGAGGGTGCCGCCCGGCGCGCGAGCCTTCAGCGCAGCGGTAGTGTCGAGTGCGAGCAGTCGGCCGCCATCGATGATGGCCAGGCGGTCACAGAGCTGCTCGGCCTCTTCCATGTAATGTGTCGTCATCACGATGGTACGGCCGTCGGCGCGCAGCCGTCGGAGCACGTCCCAGAGTGCCAGCCGCGCCTGCGGATCCAGTCCTACGGTGGGCTCGTCCAGAAAAACGACGTCCGGTTCGTGCACGAGCGCTCGCGCGATCATCAGCCGCTGCTGCTGACCGCCGGAGAGTGCGTCCACCTTTTCGTGCTGCTTGTCCGCGATGCCCATCTGCTCGAGCAGCCCGAGGGCGCGGGAGGAGGCCTCGCGTTGCGCAATGCCGAAGTAGGCAGCGTGAAACACCAGGTTGCCCAGGACATCCAGGCCGCGGTCGGGGTTGGGCCGCTGGGGTACCACGCCGATCCGACGGCGCACGCCGACTGGATCACGGATCACGTCGGCGCCGGCCACGCTCGCGCTGCCGCTGGTGGCCATCACGCGCGTGGTGAGGATGCCGATCGTGGTGGTCTTTCCGGCGCCGTTGGGGCCGAGCAAGCCGAAGAACTCGCCCTCCGCCACTTCCAGATCGAGGCCTTCGAGCGCGATCAGCTCCCGTGCGCCGTTTGGCGCGCGCGCAGGCAGTGGTGCCGGAGCGGAGCCGGGGGGCCCCGCCGGTCCTCGGGATCCCGTCCCGAAACGCCGTCCGGTGGCAATCGGATAGACTTTTCGGAGCGCAGAAGTAGCAATCGCAGGCATCCGCCGAATCTACCAGACTGGCGCTCGGCCTGTAATCATCCGAAGCCGATGCTCTGGCAGAAGGGTGTTCCCGAGGATACAATAGCGGGCCCCGCGCCATCAGGATGGGCCGTCGCACCGACGGCCCCGGGGGATCCTGGCTATCCCACCGAGGTATTTCATGTCCGGTCAGTCGATCCGTAGCGCCGCTCGCAGCGCGCTGGCGGCAGGTCTGCTTCTCCTTGCCCCGAGCGCCGCACTTCGTGCGCAGGTGCCCGGGGTCACGCGCCTCAGCAGCGTGGAGGGAATCACCGAGTACCAGCTGAAGAACGGCATGCGCGTGCTGCTCTTCCCCGACGCCAGCAAGCCCACCGTCACCGTGAACGTCACCTACCTCGTGGGCTCGCGCCACGAGGGCTACGGCGAGACGGGGATGGCGCATCTGCTCGAACATCTGATGTTCAAGGGCTCCACGAACCATCCGAAGATCCCGCAGGAACTCACCGAGCATGGCGCCCGCCCCAACGGCACCACCTGGTACGATCGGACGAACTACTTCGAGACGGTGCCGGCCACGGACGCGAACCTCGCATGGGCGCTGAGCCTCGAGGCCGATCGCATGGTGAACAGCTTCATCGCGAAGAAGGATCTGGAGAGCGAGTTCTCCGTGGTCCGCAACGAATTCGAGATGGGCGAGAACTCACCGCCGCGCGTCCTGGCCGAGCGCGTCATGTCCACCGCGTACCTGTGGCACGGCTACGGGCGCTCGACGATCGGATCCAAGGAGGACATTGAAACCGTTCCCATCGATCGCCTGAAGTCGTTCTATCAGCGCTATTACCAGCCTGACAATTCGATTCTCGCCGTGGCCGGCAAGTTCGACGAAAAGTCCACGCTGCGGCAGATCGTCCAGAAGTTCGGCTCCATTCCGACACCGGTGCGGTCGCTCGCGAAGGGCAATCTGCTCTACAAGACGTACACCATCGAGCCGGTGCAGGACGGTGAGCGCACGGTCGCGCTGCGGCGCATCGGCGATTCGCCGATGATCATGGCCGCCTATCACATCCCCGCTGGGGGCCATCCGGACTTTGCCGCCGTGGATGTGCTCGCGCGCATTCTTGGCGATGCACCGTCGGGTCGCCTCTACAAGGCGCTGGTGGACACCAAGCTCGCCGCCTCGGCGGGCGCGTACGACTATCAACTTCGCGAGCCGGGCATCCTGTTCGCGACCGCCTCGTTGCGTAACGACGGTTCGCTGGACAGCGCGCGCACCGCACTGCTCTCCACCCTCGACGCCGCGGCCTCGCAGCCGGTGTCCGTCGAGGAGGTGACGCGGGCGAAAACGGCGCTGCTGAAGAGCATCGAGCTGGGATTGTCGAACTCGGAGGAGGTCGGCCTTGAGCTGAGCGAGTGGGCGTCGATGGGCGACTGGCGTCTCCTCTTCCTGAATCGCGACCGAATCGAGCAGGTGACACCGGCCGAGGTGCAGCGCGTGGCCGCGCTGTATCTCAAGCCGTCGAATCGCACGGTGGGCACCTTCATTCCCACCGCCGCGCCGGACCGCACCACCGTGCCAATGGTGGCGTCGTTCGACCAGATGGTCGCCGGATACACCGGGCGCGCCGTGCAGCAGTCGGGTGAGGCATTCGACGCGTCGCCGAAAAATATCGACGCCCGTACCCGTCACCTCGCACTCGCGAATGGCATGCAGGTCACCCTCCTGCCCAAGCGGACGCGTGGCGCGACAGTGAGCGGCCAGATCCTGCTGCGGTTCGGCGACCTCGCGTCGCTCACGAACAAGGGCTCCGCGCCGTCGCTGGTGGGTGCCATGCTCTCGCGTGGAACCGCGGCGCTCACGCGCCAGCAAGTGCGCGATTCGCTCGACAAGCTCAAGGGTCGCGTGGCAATCTCGGGCAGTGCGAACAGCGCCTCGATCACCTTCCAGGCCACCCACGAACACCTGTCGGACGTGCTGGCCTTGATTGCGAGCGAGCTGAAGACTCCACGCTTCGACGCGGCGGAGTTCGACAAGCTGAAACAGGAGCGGCTGGCCGGGCTCGAGGCCGCCAGATCGGAGCCGCAGGCAAAGGCGCCGATCGTGCTGCAGCAGCGCATCAATCCGTATCCCGCCGGGCACCCGTTCGCCGTGAACAGCGTGGAGGACGACATCGCGGCGGTGAGTGCGACGACGCTCGAGCAGGTGCGTCAGTTCCACTCCAGCTTCTACGGCGCATCAAACGCGGACCTCGTGCTGGTTGGTGACTTCGATGCGGACTCCACGATCACCATGGTGCGGCGCACCTTCGGCGACTGGAAGTCTCCCCGCCCGTACACTCGCATTGCGCGCCACTCCACCCCGGTCGACTCGGCCACCATCGTCATCGAGACGCCGGACAAGCAGAATGCCATCCTGATTGCCGCGCAGAACCTGGCCATCCGCGATGACAATCCCGATTATCCGGCGCTTGCGCTCGCCGACTTCATGTTGGGCGGCGGCACACTGAACTCGCGTCTCGCGACGCGGCTGCGTCAGCAGGAAGGGCTGAGCTATGGTGCCGGATCCAACCTGCAGGTAGGGCCCGTGGATACCGCCGGTACGCTGATGCTCTATGCGATCTTCAACCCGCAGAATGTGGATCGGCTCACGATTGGCCTGCAGGACGAGGTGCGGAAGATGCTCACGGGAGGTTTTACCGCGGCCGAGGTCGCCGCGGCGAAGCCGTCCATGATCCAACAGATGGAGCAGTCGCGGGCGAACGATCCGGAGCTCGTGGGCCTGCTGCTCTCGCGACGCTTCTCGGGTCGCACACTCGCCTACGATGCGCGGCTCGAGGCTGCCATCAACGCGCTGACCGTCGAGCAGGTGAATGCCGCGGTGCGGAAGTACATCGATCCGTCGAAGATCGTGATCGTGCGCGGAGGCGACTTCAAGGGCAAGCCGCCGGTAAAAGCGACACCCTGATTCACAGTGGGGAATCGGCCGCCAGTAACACGTTGCTGGCGGCCGATTTCCCGTGATGCGCTGGTTGTGTAGTTGATGAAGCGGTTCGCTGCAGTCGTTTACAACTAGAACGTCAGCGAGAGGATGGAATGCTGTCCATGCAGGCCCATCTTCGCGAACACCACTGACTCCGGTGAGAACTTCACGTCCACCCGACCAACGCGACGAGCCTCCCGTTCCCTCGCACTCGCCGCGCCCAGCCCCTTGTTTGCTTCGGGTGGCCGGATGAACTGCTGGGTGAAAAAGGCGCCAAGGATGCCGCCCGCCGTCGCCGCGCCGAACAGGAGGTTACTGTTGTTGCTCCGCGCGATCACGGGAGCGATCAACCCGACGAGTGCCCCCGCGGACGTGCCGTACTGAAGCAGGCGTGCATCGGACTCGGTGTGATCGAAGGGCCGCACCAGGAACCGATCACCGGCGATGGCGCCGAGCGCAAAACCGGCTCCCACCACGCCCCAGGCTAAATTCTCACCCACGTCGCTCGGGAGCAATGTCGCCGCCGCACCCATGCCGAGGAACTCGGCGGTGAGGAGCGTGCTGACGTCGCCGGCTGTCACGCGGTACGGTGCCGTCCGCACGTAGCTCAGCCCCAGCGGATAGCCGAGCGCTCCAGCGCCCACGATGAGGGCGGTCGAAACGCGGCCGGAGGCATTGTCCCTCAACGCGTCGGCCGTGCCCAATGCGGACGCGGTCAGCGCGGCCGTGACTGTCGAACCGTGCGAGGTTCCGTGTGACTCTGCATCGGTCATCGGCTTGCCGAGCACGAACCCGAGGACGTCACCGGCGATGCCGCCCGCCAGGGTCGCTGCGGCATACGACTGTCCGTTGTCGTGATGGCCGGCCAGCGAGTAGAGGAGAAGATCGGCGGCGATGGCACCGCGCCGTG
>JBBSVF010000246.1:0-4897 GCA_038233745.1 Gemmatimonadales bacterium | reverse complement strand
CGCAGCCGCTGATCACGCGAGCTCGCGCAGCGCTCTCGCGCGCCCGGGCCCTGCGCGATCGGCCGGCGCAGGCGAACATTGTGCTGGACAGCGCGCGGGCGTGGGCCGACGCCGCCATCGCGCTCGATCCGCGCTCCGCCGATGCGCACGAGATGGCAGGTGCCGCATCGTTTGCGCGCATCGAGTTGCGAACCGTGCCGGAAGGCCGCGACTGGGACGCGCAGCTCGCGAGCGCGGAATCTGATCTCCGCGAAGCCGTGAAGTTGAATCCCACGCAGGCATCGGCCTTCGAGCGGCTGGCCTACCTGGGCTATGCCAAGAAGTCGGTGCCGGAGGCGCTGCAGGCCGCGATGAGTGCCTACACGGCCGACGCGTACCTCACGAACGCCCGCGGCATCCTCGACCGGCTCTTCAACGGCAACTTCGACACGGAAAATTTTCCGGAAGCCCGCCGCTGGTGTGATGAAGGACATCGCCGCTTCCCGCGTGACCGCGCCTTCATCCAGTGCAGTCTGCTGCTGATGATGTCCAAGGGGGGATCACCGGATCCGGTGGAGGCGTGGCATCTGGCGGACAGCATGCGCGCGACTGCCAAGCCAGCCACCGCTGCCTACACCGACCATCTGGCGCGCACACTCGTGGGCGGGGTGCTCGGCAAGGCCGGTCTCAAGGACAGCGCCAACGCCGTGCTGTTGGCCGCGCGAGCGGACCGCGATGCGGACCCGGCGCAGGAGATCATCGGCTGGGAAATTGTCATGCGCCTGATGTACCGCGATTTCGACGCCGCCATCGCGCGCCTGGGAGATTACCTGCAGGTGCATCCGGATCATCGGAAGGGTCTCGCCAATCAGACGGCGTGGTACTGGCGCGACCCGGCGGTGCAGAACGACCCACGGTTCCAACGTCTGATCGCCGGCGCGCGATAGCACGCCGGCGATCAGTCCTGGAACAATGTGAGGCTCAGGCGCGCTGCGTCTGGCCCGGCGGCGTCTTCCGGCTCATTGTATCACTGCTGGCCCTGCGCCAACGATCGGCGTGCACTGGAAGCCGACTGCGTCCAGGATGTCGCCGGATCGGCCTTGCAGTCCGGTGACCGCGTAGCCCGGTTGGCATGCCAGGGTGAACGGGCCGGCGTTGTTCACTCCCGAGCCAGTCCACGGGCCGATCGACGATTGCGACGCGCCCAGTGACACCACCGTCGCGAGGTTGGCGCAGGAACCGCTCAACTCGGCGACCGTAAGAGCAGGTGAGATACCCGTCGTTTGTCCGGCTCCCCCGACGAGCAAACCACCATTGCTGCAGATGCCTGTGAATGGGGTACCACCGGTTACCTGGCCGGCCTGCGACGTGGTGGAGGTCGTCCCAAGTGAACCGTTCGCGAGGAGCTGTGCGCATTCGAGTCGCACGTTGAGGATCGATGCCCATCCGTAATAGGAGCCGGCGGCACCCGACATCCCGATGGCGACGCTTCCGGCAGGGCAGGGAATGGTGTACGCGACCCCACTCGTTCCCCCGCCGAGCGCCGTGCTGTACGTCCCCTGGGTGTTCAGGAAGTAGCCGTTGATGTTCGGTGCAGTGACCGTAACGCGAGTGCTGGTCCAGTCATCGGTCGCCGTGGAGTCGGGGCCGGCCGAGGTGACCCGCGTGCCGACGAAGTAGCTGCCCGCCGCACTGGGCATCGTGATGGTCATCGCCGGATATCCGAACGTGGAGCCCGGCACCAGTGACGCTCCGCCACCGAGCGCCTGCGTAAACACAGGGCTCGTGAGCAGGGAATCCGTGGCGATCACCAGCGTCGACGTGAAGGCGCCACTCGTTCCGCTCCCGATGTTCTTCACACGCCAGCTGGTGGTGCTCACCGTTCCGCCCGCGAGCACGGTCGTCATGGTGGGTGCGAAGTCGTATCCCGCACCGGTGTCCTGTGCGAGATCAGCGATGCTCGCCGGATCCACAACGCCGAAATTGCTGAAGATGTCGGTGAAGCCGCCGACGCCGACATCGATGGCGTAGACATCATTCGGAACCACGAGCGAGCGCAACGCCGCGCCAGCGCGATGCACGAGGGACAGCGCAAGCAGTGTTGCAGGACCAGAAGATCGCGACGCCGCCGATGCGAGCGAGGGCCCGTACGACGTTCCCGCGCCCTGATCACAGTTTGTCACGCCCATCAACGTGGACGGCAACATCTCGATGCTGTCCACCACCGTACCCCCGCTGACGTAATCAGCGGGCGACACCGGACGGTCATGCGCGATGCGGAAGCGATTGTGGTCGGCGAGCGGAAGACGATTGGTGCCGGCGTCCACATGGCAGACCTGCACCTTGGCCGACACCGCGAGCCTCACGTCGGGAAACACGTTGAAGTGATAGAAACGAGGGTACTGGCAGCGCGTCGTCACCAGCGGTCCGCTGCAGTTGGCAGCGTAGTACGTAGTGTCCGGCGTGATGATGACCACCGTCGGCTCGCTTACGGCTCCCGCTGGGAAGATCACCGCCGCCTGCTGGGCGGGCGTCACGACCGTATCGGTCGAGGTGGGAGACACCACCTGCGAAACCATGTCGCTGCCCGTGGAAAACGCCGGGACCGGTGTGCTGGGACCGCCGTATACATACAGCGACATGTCCAGAACGATTCGAGCGACGAGGTGCTCCCTCGTTTCCCCCGCGGGTGGCGTGGCCTCGCCCTGCTTGGACTGCAGGAAGCGAATGGTGTTCAGCAGCGCGGAGCGCCCACCGGCGCCCGGCACGTTCTTGCCCTTGAGTGTGGACTTCGGGGTCGACCCTGCCGCCTTCACCGCCTGGTTCCACTTGGCGAGGATGGCAGTGGCGTGCCCCTTGGGGAAGCCGGCAGTCACCAGCGCGCGGACTTCGGCATCGAGGGTAGACTGTGTGGTAACAGATCGGCTTGCATCAGCGGGACTGAACAGCGTGCTACTGCTGTCGCACGCGGTGGCCAGCAGAGCGGCTACCGCGAACGCTACGGCGCGAAAGGCGGGGCGCATATGACGACGGGCTCGGGAAGGGGAGGAGCGCAACAAAGGACAGGCGACGAATATCACGTAATCCTTTGTTTAAGCCAGAGTGGCTGCTGCTCGCCCCTGTGCGGTGGTGCCGAAGTGTTCATTCCCGTTGGTCACGGAACGATACCTTCCCCCTCTCAACGCCCTGCATGAATGGCGACGAGTTACATCGAATTGCCGGGATCTGTGTGCTCGTCGTTACAGTTCTGTAATACGACTTGCATGCGGCTTGGCTGGGGCCTCCCACGCCTCGCAGCGTCGCCGGCGCCTCGATGGCCACGGTGCTGCATCTCGCCGAGCTGTCGGGGATGGACACGCTGGGGTTTCCTTGGCGCGGCAGATCCCGCCGCGACGGACTGGCGAGCGGCCTACGCTGATTCGTCGTCGGCTGCGTCGACGGCCGCCCAGCTCTCGGCGACCGCCTTGGCCTTCGGCAGTGTGACCACGGCGCCGTTCACCGTGATCCGGATGACTGGACTGTGGTGGTAGGCGCCCACGATCACCGCCCGCGTCTTCCGTGAGAAGACGCGACCGGATCTCGTGATCTCGTAGAGCTCCTCGTAGCCCGCCAGTGGTGCACGGGCTGCGAGCTCCTCGTTCTTCTGCGCGCGACTCTCGCTCTGCTTCTCGAGCCGGCGGCGCAGATTGGCGTGATGCTGACGACTGTCTCGCTGTGTCATGCCCTCAGAATACCCTGATCGGCACGCCGGTGGGCAGATTGATGATCTTTTTCTCGCTCCGGTTAGTGGCCGCGTCGCGATACCAAGCCTCGTCCCTTGCCTCGCCGTTGGCCGCCAGGATGCGCTTGGCCAGGGCGACGATCGCATCGTTGTTCATGCGGATGGATCCGTGCGACACATTCGTGCCGATGCTGGATGGCTTGTTCGTTCCATGGATGGTGCGCGGCGGATCGTAGATGAGTTGCGCACGCCCAAGGGGATTGTCCGCCGCGCCCGGCTTCTTTGGCGTGTTCTCCTCGGCCCAGCTCTCATCGGGTGGAATCCATTCCGGGTTGAAGATCACCTGGCTCACCGTCCATGAACCCGTCTGGGTGGGCCATTTTTCCGAGCCCACGGCCACAGGATAGGTGACGGCCGCCTTGTCGTTCTCGAAGAGCGTGACCTTGCGTGCCTTGAGATCCACCTCGAGGCGCTGGGTACTGGTCGCAGCGGGAGAGGCGGATGGTGTGCCGGCGGATGGCTGACTGTCCAGAGGCTGCGCGACGGCAGCCGGAGTGTCCGCGACGGGGACAGTGACAACGGCTGCGCTGTCCGGTGCCCGCTGCTCGCTCACCGTGCAGGCGCTGAGTCCAATCACAAGCGCAAGCGTGACGAAGCGCGCCACGGATCTGACTGAAGGGACCATCGTTCTCCTGGATGAGGTTGGGAGTGACTCAGGCAAATCACGTGCGATCGCGATGAGACTTGGGTCTGGTGTTGCAGAACGCGAGAATCGTCGCAACATGCAAAAAGAGACAGAAGGACACTTTGACCGTAGCGGGAGAGATGTCTGTCAGAAGGTCCGGTGTGGTCGGCATCGTAAAGTTTTACCACACCTATCCTCGGTCACAGTGACAACCCGTCATTGTGGCCCCGGCATTGCCTTGTCGGTGCCCGCCACGGATACCGCAGTGGCATCGCTGCACGAATATCACTTCTCCAGGCGGACGACGAGGTCCGCGAGGTCACAACCAAATGCGATCCATTGCACGACTGTTCGGTCGGACCAGCTTCGTGATTGCCGCCGGTACCATGTTGCTGTCCGCCTGCGCTCGCGACGTCACTGCGCCCGCCGCCGAGATCCAGGGCGGTGCGCTCAGCGCGGTGTCTGCCTTCCAGCCGACCGCAGCCACGAAGGCGCTCTACGGCGTCGTGGAT
>JBBSVF010000245.1:0-4902 GCA_038233745.1 Gemmatimonadales bacterium | reverse complement strand
GGAATCCGGAAGAACTGCTGGTCGCGTCAATCTCCGCCTGTCACCAGCTCTGGTACCTGAACCTGTGCGCTGCGGCCGGTGTCGTGGTGACAGCATACAGCGACCGCGCCGAGGGAACGATGGTCGAAACCGCGGAAGGTGGGGGACAATTCAGTGGGGTAGTCCTGCACCCGGTAGTCACGATCGCCGCCGGCAGCGATGCGGAACGTGCACTGTCACTGCACGCCGAGGCGCATCGCCGCTGCTTCATCGCGAACTCGGTGAACTTCCCGGTGACGCACGTGCCGATGGTCATCCGCACAGACTCGAACACGACTCTGTAGCGACGGCTACTGCGGTCCGCACTGCCGCACGAGGGCCAGCGCATTCGCCACGGGCCGCTCTGCTCCCTTGTCCGACGGCCGGTTCCAGATCCGGAATGGTTCGCGGGGATGCTTCGCCACAAATGTTGACGATCCGCCTCCATCGAGATTGATGGCGTCAGTGGCGCCGAACGACCGGAGCAGCATTGCCAGCTCACGCAACGTCATGCCGTCGCTCCACGGCTTCTGGCGTCCGTCAACCACCACCAGCCACTCACGTTCGGGTGAGAGCGCGAATGCGGTTCGTGGGTGTCGCACGTCAGCGAAGCCCTTGCCCGCGGAATCGGCCATCTTCGTGATCTGCCCATCACGAAGGATGATCGGCCATCCTCCCACGACCTCGCGCAGCTCGGGGTGCGATGTCTTCCGCGCCACGCGCACGGTGTCGCCGGGATGCAATGCCATGAGCGCCTCCCGCGCGGGAGGTGGGGCATCCTTGCCCGCCACCACGACGGTGGCGCCGAGCGGGATGGCGATCCCGGCTGGCAGCGTGTCGGTGCGATCGACGACCCATGGCCCCGCGCCACGCATCAGCACCTCGATGCGACTGGTGCCGGTGTCGGTCTCCACACCCCACGCACGATCGATCACCGTGACGCCATCGGGTGACACGCGATTCCACGAGGTCGTCACGCGGCCACCGCCGGGCAGATCGAGTGTGGCGCCTGCCTGCAGATTGCCGATGAACGGACGTCCGTCGCGGTCGAAGCCGACCACGGGGCGAGGGCTGGGCCCGGCGATCATGCGTCCACGCTCGATGTGCGTGCTCACCGGCAGGCCCGCGGGAGTGAAGGAGAAGAAGTCCGCATTCACACCGGCAATTACGTCTTCGCGAGAGGCGAGTTGTTCCAGCAGCAGCGAGGTGGGCTCTCGTCCGATGGCGGTGCCGTGTGCCTTCACCGCCCGGAAGCTGGTGCAGGCACTGCGATCGATCTCGAGCACCTGGACAGCCCATGGTCCGGTGGTAGACCAGAGCGCGCGATGCGTGACGCCGTCGCTGATGGGTGTCACGCGCACAGAATCCGCGTGGAAGAATGTGGAATCCGAGAGCGGTATGGTGACCGCGCGCATGCCGCGATGGCATCCGGTGACGCCCGCGCCCAGCATGACCGCGACAGCGACGACGCGACGAGCCGACATACGGTCTCCTCAGTGCTTGCGGATGGTGACGATGACGAACTTGCTGGTGGGCGTGTTGCTCCGCGCCGCCACACTGCCCAGCGGCACGAGCACATTGGCCTCCGGGAAATACATCGCGGCACAGCGGGGAGGAATCTCGTACTCCACCACCACAATGGAAGGGGCCACGCGCTCCTCGCCCTCGAAATGGCTGACGACGTCCACGAGGGCGCCAGCAACAAGCCCCCGCGATGCGATGTCCGCACGATTGAGCAGGATCACGCGTCGACCGCCACGGATCCCGCGATAGCGATCGTCCAGCCCATACACCGTGGTATTGAACTGATCGTGACTGCGAATGCTCATCAACACGAGCTGATCGTCCGCCAGCCTCGAACGCGGAATGGCATGCACGGTGAACGCCGCCCGCCCGCTCGGCGTATCGAAGGTGCGTGAGTCGCGCGGCGCATTCGGAAGCGCAAACCCTCCAGGCTCACGAACACGCTGGTTGAAGCTGTCGAAACCGGGGATGGTCTGTTCGATGAGATCACGCACACGGTCGTAATCATCGGCGAGCGACCCCCAAGCCACCGTGCTGCGAACGCCCAGTGACGCAGTGGCCATGCGCGCCACTATCCGCGGTTCGGACATCAGATCGGGCGACGCCGGCGCCAGCCGCCCGCGCGACATGCTCACGATGCCCATCGAGTTCTCGACAGTCACGAACTGCTCACCCGCCGGCCCCGCATCCCGCTCGGCGCGCCCGATCGTGGGAAGAATGAGCGACTCGCGCCCGGTCACGAGATGCGATCGGTTCAGCTTGATCGCCACATGCACTGTGAGCCCACAGCGCGCCAACCCCTCGGCTACGCGCTCCGTATCGGGCGCAGCTTGCAGAAAGTTACCACCCATGGCGACGAACACGCCCACGCGGCCCGCCCGCATCGCGTGGATGGCCGCGACGGTGTCGTACCCGTCCTCGCGCGGGGGATCGAAATGAAAGACGCGCGCGAGCGCATCCATGAACTCGGGTTTCGCCGTTTCCCAGATGCCCATGGTCCGATCACCCTGCACATTGCTGTGCCCGCGCACCGGAAGCGCGCCGCATCCCGGGCGCCCGATGGCGCCGCGCAGCAGCAGGAGATTCACGCACTCCTGAATCGCACTCACCGCAGTGGGACTCTGCGTGAGGCCCATCGCCCACGCGATCACCAGGCGATCGCTGGTCATCACGATCCGCGCAGCCTCGGCGATCTGCTCGCGCGTGAGCCCACACTCCGCCAGGATCACCTCCCAGCGTTCGGCGCGCAGCGCGCTGATGAAGCTCCCGAAGCCGGTGGTATACTGCGCAATGAACTTCGCGTCGAACACCGTGCCGGGCGCAGCATCCTCCGCGTCGAGCATCGCCCGCATGATGCCCTTCAGCACGGCGACGTCGCCATTGATGCGCACCGGCAGGTGCAGACTGGCGATCGGCGTGCTGCGTCCCGTGAGCACCTGTCCGATCTGCTGGGGATGCTGGAACCGCGAGAGGCCCACCTCATCCAGTGGATTGATCGCGATGATCTGCCCGCCATTGCGACGGGTGACCTGGAGCGCGCTGAGCATGCGCGGATGACAGGTGCCGGGGTTGTGCCCGATGTCGATCACGACGCCAGCGGTTTCCAGATCCTGCAGCGTCGCGGTGCCCTTGCCGATGCCGATGGCTTCCGAGAGGGCGATGCCACTGGACTCGTGGCACATGTTGGAGCAATCCGGAAGATTGTTCGTTCCGAACTGGCGCGCGAAGAGCTGATAGAGGAATGCGGTCTCGTTGGCGGTGCGGCCGCTCGTGTAGAACACTGCCTCGTCGGGCGACGCGAGCGCCTGCATGCGGTCGCCGATCATCGCAAAGGCATCATCCCATGAGATCGGCTCGTAGTGCGTTGCGCCAGCGCGCCGCACCATGGGCTCGGCCAGCCGACCCTGCGCCGCCATCCAGTGATCGCTCTCGGTGAGCAGGTCGGCGATGGAGCGCTCGCGCCAGAACTCGCGCGAGATCAGCGTGCGGGTGTTTTCCTCGCTCGCCGCCTTCGCGCCATTCTCGCAGAACTCCGCGTGCGAGCGATCGCCGGCTGGCGGATCGGGCCATGCGCAGCCGGGACAGTCGAAGCCGTCGGTCTGGTTGAGCGCGAGCAGAGTCCGTGCGCCGCGCACCGCGCCCAGGTTGTCGAGTGCATAGCGCGCCGACTGCACCACCGCGGGCACACCGCCGGCGAATCGCGATGGTCGCCCCACCGCGAGATGCTCGTCGGGATCCTGCGGTTCGCTCATGCGGTGAAAGCTACGGTTGGCCCGCCGCGATCGCGAAGGCCTCCACCAGTCCGTCGGCATCCACGTCGCCCACGGTGTGCCGCGCGACAGCCTTGCAGGCAGGGTCCGCATTCCCCATCGCCACTGCAACTCCCGCAACTTGCATCGCGCCCACATCGTTGCCACCATCGCCCACCATCATCACCTCCGTCATGTGCACGCCGAGTGCTGATGCGACGGTGCGAAGCGCTGAAGCCTTGTCGACGCCGGCGGCGGTGACGTTCACGAAGCTGGAATCGGGCATCACCGGCGACGTGGAATCGCTCACGCTCAATCCCTCAGCGGGTTCGGCGAGGATGGCGCCGACGTCGCTCCGCGCCACCAGCCACTGTGCGCGCACGATGGGGGCGGTGACGTCATCCAGTGAGCGGAGCTGGTACGGTACGCCAAGCAAGCAGGCATGCGCGCGGGAGCGCCGGCTGTCGATCTCGATCCAGTACTCATGATCGCCATACAGCTCGAGTGGGCGCGCGAGCGCTCGTGAGCGTGCGATCAGCGCGGCGAGCGGTGCAGCAGGAAGCGGAGAGGACCGGGTGTCGCCACGTGCGAGATCCACCACCGACGCGCCATTCTGAAAGATGTGCCAGCCATCGGGCTGCAGCCGCTCGGCGAACTCGCGTGCGAGGCCGAAGCCCGGACGTCCGGTGCAGACGGCGAGACGTGTTCCTCGCACGCGTGCATCGTCGGCGGCGGCGAGCACCGCGAGAGAGGGACGGCCGGAGGACCCGATCAGGGTGCCGTCGAGGTCGATGCAGATGAGACGGATCATCGCGCAAGCTAGTCGAACGCGGTACCCAGATAGCCAGCGCGAAACTGCTCGTGATTGCGTGCCTCGTCAGGGGTACCGAGTTCATAGGTGGTGCCGCTGGTGCACCAGATGACGCGGTCAGCAACCTCCAGCATGAAAATCAGGTTCATCGCGGATTTTGGTGCAACTGCCCGGGGAACGCGCCTTTGATCTTGAGGATGAAATAGGCGTCGTCGCGATAGCCGTACGCCATCCGCTTGATCACCTTGATCTTGTTGTTGATCCCTTCGAGCCGGCCGGTGTGGAGCGGATAGCGACAGT